>CALXME010000018.1 GCA_944389395.1 uncultured Clostridia bacterium
CTGGAACCAATGCCAACCCCTGGAACCAATGCCAACCCTGGAACCAATGCCAACCAATTATTGTTGTAACTCTGTTTTTACTGTTTCTACTTCTGTTGTAGAAGCCTTTTGAGCTGGTTTATAATAACCTTTTGTTTGTGCTATTTTAAAAAGTTCGTATTGAAAACTTTCATCATTATTTCTAATCTGTTGAAAAGTTTGTCTTAATTGCATATTTTCCGCTTCTGAAATTGCAGTTTGATAAGCAGTCAAATCTGCTTTTACACTTCCTAAAATATCATTTACCATTGTTTTTTCATCCATTATCATTTTCCTCCTTAATTATTTAAAAATGTCATTAATTTTTGTTTTGTATTTAATGCATCTTGTGCTGATTTTGTAAATAACTGTTTAATTTGAGGGTCTACAGCTTGTGAAGAATAAGTGTTCAATTTTTGATATGCTGTTTCATGAGCTCCTATTAAATGTCTTAAATGTTGTAATTCCATTTGATTTAAATCTGCCATATTCATCCATCCTTTCTTATTTTTCTATAGTATTTACATTTTTCATTTATTTATACATTAAAATATTTTTTTATTTATTCTATATTAAAATAAACCAAAACTATTAATTAAAAATATAATAATTTTGGTTCACTTTAAAAATTTAATAAAAGCTCTTTATCACTTATTCAATTATTTCCAATTTCGCAAATTTAGCCATCAATCTTTTATGTCCTACTTTATCAAACTGAATATCTACTTTTAAGTCATCACCCTCTGGTTCTACTTTATCAATAATTCCTTCTCCAAATTTCTTATGAAATACTCGAACACCACTTTCATATTGTGATAAATCTACTTGTGATGTTGTTACTTTTTTCTGTAATCCATTTAAAAAACTTTCTGCTGTTCTAAAGGCAAAACCTTTTGTATTTTGAGAGTTACTTGCAGTAACTACTGGTTCTTTTTGTTGCACTTGATAAGTTTTTACATTTCCTCCATTTTTACTTCCATAAAACCAACTATAAGAAGAATCCTTAAATATTTGGCTCTTATGATTAGTATCTTCACCAAATACTTCTTCATATCCCTCTAATAATTCTTGTGGTATTTCTTTTAAAAATCTAGAAACAGGATTATAACTGGTAGAACCAAATATGGTTCTTTGCTTACTACATGTTAAAAATAAGTTTTCCTTAGCACGTGTAATTCCTACATAGCATAAACGTCTTTCTTCTTCTAATTCTTTTGGTTCCATCATAGATTTAGAGCCTGGAAAAATTCCTTCTTCCATTCCTACTAAGAATACTACTGGAAATTCTAGTCCTTTTGCACTATGTAGTGTCATTAATGTAACACTATCTTGTGTTTCTTCCATATTGTCTAAATCACTAGATAAAGTAATTCCTTCCAAAAATTCGCTTAATGTATTTTCAGCTGATTCTTCTTCAAATTCTATTGCTACTGTTAAAAATTCCTCTAAGTTTGCTATTCTATTTTCTGCTTCGATTGTATTTTCATTTTCTAGTGATTGCATATAACCTGTTTTCTTTAAAGTAGCAGTAACTAGTTCTGATATCTTTAATTGCTCTTTTTTCATTTTTAGTTCTTCTATTGCATTAATAAATTCTCTAGAATTTAAAAATACTCTATTTAATGCATATTCATCTGCATGTTTAATAATTTCATACATAGATTTTCCAATTTCATTAGATAATTGTTCTATTTTATCTAAACTCGTTTTTCCAATTCCACGCTTAGGTTCATTAATAATTCTTTTTAAACTTAAATTATCTGAACTATTTTGAATCAACCTTAAATAAGCAATTATGTCTTTAATTTCTTTTCTTTCATAGAACTTTAGTCCACCTATAATTTTATAAGGAATATTTTCTCTTCTCAAAATATCTTCAATTGCTCTAGATTGTGTATTCATACGATATAGAACTGCGAAATCAGAATAAGAATAATATTCTTCTCTTTTTAAATGCTCTATTTGACTAACAAGATAAGAAGCTTCATCATATTCATTATCTGCTAAATAAACCTTTGGTAAATTTCCTTCTTCGTTTTGCGTCCACAACTCTTTTTTATATTTTACTTCGTTATTTTTAATAACACTATTAGCTGCTTTTAATATATTTCCTGTACAACGATAATTTTGCTCTAGCTTGATAATTTTTGTACCTGGAAAATCTCTTTCGAAATTCAAAATATTAGAAATATCAGCACCTCTAAAAGAATATATTCCTTGGTCATTATCTCCGACTACTGTAATATTTCCATTTTTAGAAGCTAATAATGTAATTAAAGTAAATTGCGACTTATTTGTATCTTGATATTCATCTACTAAAACATATTTAAATTTATCAGCATAATATTCTAATACATCTGGATTTTCCATAAATATTTTAATAGTATCATTAATAATATCGTCAAAGTCAATAGCATTGTTTTCTTTTAATCTTTTTTGATATAATTGATAAACACTTGCAATTTTTTCTTTTCTAAAATCTCCTCTTGCTCTTATTTCATATTGATTTGGTTCCAACATTTCATTCTTAGCATTACTAATTTCAGATAACACACTTCTATCTGTAAACAACTTATCATCTATAGATAGCTCTTTTAAACATGCTTTTACTAAAGTTCTTTGGTCAGATGTGTCAAATATGATAAAAGAAGAGTCAAAACCAATTCTATCTATAAATCTCCTTAAAATACGCACACAAATAGAATGAAATGTACCCATCCAAATATCTTTAGCATCATCTCCTACTAAATTTGCAATTCTTTCTTTCATTTCATTTGCTGCTTTATTAGTAAAAGTAATAGCTAAAATATTCCATGGATGCACTTGTTTTTCTCCTATTAAATATGCTATTTTATGAGTTAATACTTTTGTTTTTCCACTTCCTGCTCCTGCTATTACCAAACATGGTCCTTCTGTATTAATCACTGCTTCATATTGTTTGTCATTTAATCCTTGTAATAAATTTTCCATCTATCTGCTCCTTATTATCTATTTGCCCTTTTTATTTCAAAACTCTGTTTGTATTTTACTATATAAAAAAAGAAAAAGCAAGTAATCTTTTGCATTTTTCTTAAACATAAAAAAATAACTATATATTTCTATTCTATAAAATCTTTTGAAGTAATAAATCAATACATTCCTCTATTTCTGCTACACAACTTCTATATGTTTCTATATCATATCCCCAAGGATCTTTAATATCTATATCATCATGATATTGTCTATGATAAGAAACATATTCCTTCATTGTAAAAACTTTTCCATCCAAATTAGGGTACATATCTAATACCGCGATTTTATGACTTTTTGTAGCACATAAAATAAGATCCATTTTATTAATTGGAGAATTTTTAATATAAGTTGCTCTATGCTCACTCATATCTACATTATATTCTTCTTTCATAACTGTTTTTGCTTCCCAAGTTGGAATATCACCTGTTTGTGCATATATACCACTAGAAAATACTTCTATATCTTCTCTTTTTAAATCTTTTAATTTTTTTTCTAATAAATGATGTGCCATCGCACTTCTGCAAATATTTCCTGTACAAATAAACATGATTTTCATAATATAACCATCCTTTGTTTTTTAGTTATAATAAATCATATTTACTATTTTGTCAATTAAAGTGTAGTGGCAAAAATACCTATTAAAAAGCCTAAAATATTACCGTATAGCAGTCATTCTTCCATGATATAATTGATTAGATTCTGGTATTAATTCTCCTGATACAATATATAACATCGCACCTGCTGCAAAACTCAAACAGATTGCTATTACTTCTTCTGAAATAGAACCCACAATAGCTCCAAAAAAAGCTCCTATTCCTGTTGTTACTCCAGACAGAATCACAAAAAATAGAACTTTAGACATTTTCATTCCACCATTTTTCATAGGAACTGCCATAGAAATGCCTTCTGGTTGATTCTGATTTAGACAGTTATTTCAATTTTTCAAATAACTCATTTTTATTTTAATTTTTAATAATTCCGTGATTTTTTACATTTTTGTTTCTATTCCACTCAAATCCAAAATCACTTCTTTTTATTTTACACATTTCTCCATTGCCACGATAAAAAACAATTCCTTCTATATAATGATTTTCAAGATATTGTTTTATTCCTTCATAATCCCTTGGTACATTTTCTAATATTCTCTTTCCGTGTTTCTCTAAAATATCTGTATCTATATTATATGGATTTCCATTTATATGTTTTCCAATTAATTCATAAGTTCCCTCCTCTAAATTATCATTTTTTTGTCTTTCAAATGCTTCTAAATAATATTTAGCATTTGGGTCATTTTTAGTACATAAAAGCCAATGTGGAAAATGTCCTGTTATTGGGTCAGGTGCCTCTTGACAAGGAATTGCACCTTGTGGTAGAGTTCTTCCTTTTTTATAATCATATCTTCTATAAATTTTTCCATTCTTTATTAAACAACATGTCCCATCTATTTTTTCTGTTGCAAAGCCTTCTCCGTTCTAATACCCATTGACATTCAGGTTCTACTTCATTTAAACATTTGGCTATTTTGTGATTTTCAAATTGTCTTTTAAAAAGTGTTTTCATTTTTTTCACTTAATCATCTCCTAATAACCAATCTATTAAATATTTAATCTTAATGCCATCTTCCGAGGTGTTATTATATAATTTATCCATTGTTAAAACTATTTTTTCGTAATTATCATTTATTTGTCTTAAAGGATTTAATTCGCGTTGTTTTACATTTTCTTCTAGCATTGTATACGTTACTTGAAAATACTTTTTATTGTTTGATTTTGTTGCTATAAAGTCAACTTCTAGTGCATCTGTTTTTCCTATTGTAACATCATATCCTCTTCGCAACAATTCAAAATAAACTATATTTTCTATAATATGACCAAAATCTGAGTTTCTAAAACCTAATGTTACATTTCTTATGCCCGTATCTACTATATAATATTTTTCTAACGTTTTTAATAATTCCTTTCCCTTAATATCATATCTTGGAGCTTTATATATAATATACGCATTTTCAAGCATTTGTAAATAATTGAGAACTGTGTTGTGTGTTATTTTTGTACCTTGACTTGTTAAATAATCTGCAATTTTTTTAGAAGATATTTGACTTCCAATATTGCTCATTAAAAATTTTAAGATTTTTTCTAATAAACTTCCATCTACAAGTTTATTTCGTTCAACAACATCTTTCATAAACACTGTATTATATATTCCTTTTATAACATTTTCATACAAGTCAGACTCATTTTTTATTGTTATAATTCCTGGCATTCCTCCAAATTTTACATATTCAATAAATTTATCTTCAATACTTATATTATCCTCAAGAACGGTAAAATCTAAAAATTCCTTGAATGACAATGGCAATACTTTTATTTCAATGTATCTGCCTGTAAGATATGTTGATAATTCTGATGATAACAAATACGCATTTGAACCTGTTATATAAATATCACTATCAATGTCTATTAATAATGCATTTACAACTTTTTCCCATCCTGTTATTCTTTGAACTTCATCTAGTAATATATAATTTTTTTGATTTTGTTTTGTTCTTTCTTTTATCCAATCATACATCTCTTTGTAATTTTTTATATCGTCAAATTCAAATGATTCAAAATTCATATATATAATATTTGCTTTTTTATTTTCTTTTAATATTTCATCTTTGAAAATTTTTAATAAGCTAGATTTTCCACATCTCCTAATACCTGTAATAACTTTTATAAATTCTGTATCTTTATAAGCTAATAATTTGTTAATATATAATTCTCTATTTATCATAAATTTCACCTCTTTATAATTATACACTTCTAGTTTTTTATTGTCAAGTTTTGTTAGTATGTTAACAAAACTTATTTATTTTTATTTTTTTGTTTTTTGGTTAACATTTCATATTTTTCACTTACTCTAAATTTTTGAGTAACTGATTTATTATTTTAAAATTAAAAATAATATCTACCTGTCTATCTTGATGTACTTCAATCCTGTTTATAAAAACCTTTATTATTTCTGGTGTTGGCTTTTCAAATTTTAAAAAATCCTTTACCAACTTTTTTATGCTATCTACATCATCATATGAATTATTTTCTTGTTCATTTTTTAACCCAATATATTCCTCTTCTTTTTGCTTTATCTCACCTTTTAATTTATTAAATAATCTTTCATACATCTCTTCACTAATTTTCCCATTTAATTTATCAACATACATTTTATCAATATTGTCATTTATTAATTTTATTTCTGTTTCTATTTTCTTTAATATTTTTCCATAATCATGCTTTGATATACTGTTTTTTATATTTAACTCTATTTTTTTGCTATTAATTTGCAAAAATAATTTTTTTATGTACTCTAATACCATTTTTTCTAATAGTTCATAATTAAATCCATGTGATGTACAAAGTCCTAATTTTGAGTTTCTACGATAATTGTTACATATCATATCTAATCTTCCGTTTTTTCTTGCTCTGACACCTATTTTGTGCTTACATTCATAACATACTATCAAACCATCTAACAAAAAATGATGTTTCTTTTCATTTCGATTATAATTTTGAGTAATTACCATTTTTTGTACCATATCAAAAGTTTTTTTATCTATAATTGGTTCATGGGTATTTTCTACAATATTCCATTGTTCCTTTGGGTTTGGTCTTAATTTTCTGTTTTTATAATTTATCCTACTCCTTTTATTTTGTACGGTAGTGCCGGCAATATATTTCGTTTTTTAATATATTTTTTATGGTTTTATTTTCCCAAAATGTTGCTTTATTATATCTAATCTGGCTTGCCGTAGGAATATGATTATTATTTAGGTAATCTCTTATCATGGTAATTGAATTTCCGCGAAATTGCCATATCAAAAATTATTTTTACAATTTTTGCTTCTGGCTCACAAATGATTAATTTATTTTTATTATTAGAATCTTTCATATATCCTAGGGCTGTTTTGCCACCTACCCATTTTCCTTCTTTTTGCATCGTATGCAAGGCTGTCCTGATTTTTTTTGATAAATCTTTTGAATACATATCATTTAATATAGATTTAAAAGGGGCAATATCATTATTACCATTGTTATTTGCAAAAGTATCTATACCATCAGTTACAGAAACATATCTAACATTTTTTTCTGGAAACCATTTTTCTATGTACTCTCCTGTTTCTATGTAATCACGACCTAAACGAGATAGGTCTTTTGTTATGACCATATTTATTTTTTTTAAGTTTATATCTTTTATCATTCTTTGAAAACCTGGTCTGTTAAAGTTGGTTCCAGTAAAGCCTTGGTCAATATATATGTCTATAAGTTTATAATTCCATCCTAAATTTTCTACATATTGTGTTAATAATGTTCTTTGATTTTTTATACTTTCACTTTCATCATATCCTCTATCTACATCTTCTTTTGATAGTCTTATATAAATTGCTACTTTATATATTGTTCTTTCTATCTGCTCAATCATTTTACCTCCTTCCATGCTTGAGATAATAATTTGAATTCCTATAAATTATATCTAATTTGGAAGTAAATTCAAATGCTCAAGTAATGAAAATTTTTGATTTTATTAATCCCTTTTAATATTTAATATTTCTTTTCATATATTGTGTAGAGTTAGCTCATTTATATCTAACATATTTATTATCAAATGTTCTATTAAACTTTCTAAACTTTCGCCTTTTTCATCAAAGTATATATTTATTTTAAATGATTTACTCATACTTTCCCCCTACATAATTTAATATTTATTTAATTTATATGTATTAAAATTTTGATTATTCTAAATATAAACATATAGAATCCTCTATAATATATACTTTACTTTTCTCTCAAAAGTTCTACTCTAATTTCTTTAAATACAAAAAAGATATATATTTTTATTTACATATCCTTCCAAAATATATATTTTTTCATTACTATAAAATCCAGTTTAACTATTTTTTCATATAACAATACTTGGGTAGGAATGTGATAGTTTTCACTCTCACACACCTACCCAGTTGAGTTCAAAACATCTATCAAAATTTATTTATTCTTTGATATTAGTTAATTTGCTCAATAATTAAACTGTCCTATTTTTAAGATTTTTACTCTTTAAAATTTGGACAGTTTTGACTCATGTATTTCTATAATTTTTATGCTAGCAATTTTAATTTATATTAAATATATTTTTATGTCTTTTAAATTATTATTTTTTATTATAATTTTTACATATTTCAAACATTTTAACAGTAAAATTTTATATTATCTGAGTGAATTAATTTCCATTTTTCTACAATTTGAAAATAATGCAAAGAGATATCTTAACAAATAATATTTAATTCTCTTTCAGGAATTTTACTTTTATTATGACAAAGTACACAACCGCCTGATTGAGTTAGCCAAACTTTAGTTGCATTGGCTGTTGGATTTCCTTTTGAAATGTGTACATAAATTGGTTCATCATTCTCGTTTGTCCAAAAATAAATCTTATATCCGTTTTATTTCAAAAATACTAGGCAATTTTCAACCCTCCTAAGCGTGCATATTTGAAAAAGAAAGATGCACCATTTTTGACAATTTCTAAAAATGTTTTCTTTTCTTCATCTGAATAATTTCCATCGTCCAAAACAACATTATAGCTTGGAAGTTCAATTACATAAGTATCAAATCCATATTCCTTTGATCTTTCAAAAGTAATGCGAATATATTCTTCTCCATTTTCTTTTTTCCCAATATTTGAAAATACTCCAATTGTACCATCAGGATATTTAGCAAATTCATAAGTCATCTAATCATCACTCTCCAATTTTATAATTCTATTTTTTACAATTTAAAAATCATTTTACTTTTAATTTATGGTAATATTATACTATATTTTTAATCATAATTTATTTTAAACATTTTTATTTACATTCTAAAAGTAAAAGTGCATAAAAATGAATACATTCAATTTCATGCACTTTATTACTAGCCATTACATTTTTACCTTTTTCTAGGAAATGGATTATGCATCCTTTCTTTTCTTTCTATTTCCTTTATTCTTTCATTAAGTTTTTTGGTCGCTTTTGCTAATTCTTCCGCAATTTTTTCGGTTGAATAAGTTTCGACCGTTTTTGTTACTTTTTTTCTTGTTTTAGGCATCTCAATTCTCATGGCTACTCTCCTTTCAAAATCTTGATAAAGTTTCTACAATATCCAACTCCTCTTAAGGTTATTCAAATATTATCTCAATCAAATTATTTTGTCAATAAATTAATTTACAAATTTCATTTTCAAATCATTTCTCAAGCATTTTTTACTTTTAATTTTTATTTTCAAATAAAAAATTTAACCACTGTCTATTTTGGAATCTACCTTCTGGTATATCATGCAAACAAATAGCTATTGCCAAAGCCAAACCTAATTTAATAGATGCTTCAAAACCTGAGCCAATAGCTAATCCTTCTGGAAAATTATGTATTGCAAGTCCGATAGATACAATAATTCCTGTTTTTAATAATGAATTTGCATTATTAACATAAGCCTTGTTGGAATTAAATTTTCTTTCCACCAACAAATCACAAAAAATCATCATAATAATTCCTAAAACTATTCCTATTAATGTACTAACAATACTACTTATTTCTAAAGCTTCTGGTAACAAATCAAAACAAATAACAGCCATCATTAAACCAGATGCAAAAGATAATATAAAACTTAAAAATTTTTTGGAATGTTTTTTAGTTATAACTCCTATAATCCCTCCTAAGGTAGTTCCAAAAGTTCCAAAAAACAATCCCATTAGTGTTGTTTTTAAAATACTTTCCATAAACAAAAAACTCCTTAAAATTACTATATTCTAGTTTATTTTAAGAAGTAAATTTTATTCCTCTTCTAACAGATAACTTTCTAATCTTCTTCGCCTTTTAATCTTTCTGCTCTATCAGCTGCAATTAAATTATCGATTATTTCATCTAAATCACCATTTAAAAAGTTTTCCATTTGATAAATACTCATTCCAATTCTATGGTCTGTAATTCTACCTTGTGGGTAATTATATGTTCTAATCTTTTCGCTTCTATCTCCTGAACCAACTTGTGACTTTCTAGCATTTGCTACTTCACTATCTTGTTTTTGTTTTTCTATTTCATATAGTTTAGTACGAAGCATTCTCATAGCATTATCTTTATTTTGAAATTGTGATCTTTCAGTTTGACATTCTACAACAATACCTGTTGGTTCATGGATTAACCTTACGGCAGAAGATGTTTTATTAATATGTTGTCCTCCCGCACCAGAAGCCCTAAAAACTTCCATTTTTATATCTGCTGGATTTATTTCAATTTCCACATCTTCTACAACAGGAAGTACAGCAACCGTAGCAGTTGAAGTATGAATTCTACCACTACTTTCTGTGTCAGGTACCCTTTGTACTCTATGAACACCACTTTCAAATTTTAATCTACTATATACACCTTTACCTGTTATCATAAATGAAATTTCTTTGTATCCGCCTAAACCTGTTTCGTTTTCATTCATTACCTCTAATTTCCAATGTTTTTTTTCTGCATACATTGAATACATTCTAAATAAAGTTCCTGCAAAAAGTGCAGCTTCTTCTCCACCTGCACCAGCACGGATTTCACACATAATGTTTTTATCATCATCAGGATCTTTTGGTATTAATAATACTTTCAATTCTTCCTCTATTTTAGGTAGCTTTTCTTTATTTTCATAATATTCTACTTCTGCTAATTCTTTCATTTCTGGGTCTTGCATTAATTCTTCTGCTTCTTCCATTGCTTGTTTTATCTTTTTATATTCTCTAAATTTTAATACTATCTCTTCTATATTAGCATGTTCTTTCATTAATTTTTGCCATTCTGCTTGATTTGCAATTATTTCAGGCTCTGCTATCATTTTTGTTAACTCATCATATCTTTTTTCCACAGCTTCTAATTTTTCAAACATAATATTTCTCCTTTTCTTTAAGCTTGTTCTATTATACAATATTTTTTCTATTTTTACAAGTCATTTTTCTTTGCTACCACAATGATATTAACTATTGGAATTTAAGCTATTAATAAACATTTTAAAGACCTATTATTTAAATAGGTCTTCTCCATTTTCTATTTCGAATAAAAGTTTTAATTCTTTGTCTTTATCCTTTTCTATATTTTTATCATTATTCTCTACTTTTTTCTCTGTTTTATTTAAAGTATTAACATATTCTAGCAAATTGTATATATATGCTTCAACATCTTCTGAATAATGATAATCCCATATTTTTTCTCCTTTTATAATTAATGCACTTAATAAAATATTAATAATATTTGCTATTATAAAGACAAAATTAAGTCTTCCAATTATAATAAATAGCACTATAGATGTAATAATATTTAAAATTCCTACAATAGTAATGTCCTTATTAGCACGTCCCATCATATTTCTTTTTTGGATTTCATATAAAATCATTTTCTCTATCAGTATTTTACACATTTCTCCTCTTTGTAAATAGTAATTTTGAATTTTATTTCTTCTAAATTCATTTAAATCTATTTCATCATGAAATGCAAATAAAATTTTTCCAATAAACATATTCTCATAAGAAGGTATCTCATCACTTGAAAAATCTTTTATGTTTGTATCATTAATTTTTTCTAATGCACCTATTTGCACAAATCTGGCTCTGTCCTTTAATTTTAAAATTTGTTTTTCTTTATCTACTTCTATATGTTCTTGCTCAATAAGATAATATATATATGCATTTAATAAAGCATTATCTAAAACGAATTCATTTTTTATTAAAAAACTTGTTAAAATAGGATCATATTTATTTTCAAAGTTTTTTATAATTTTAATATTTTTTTGTTTTTTCAAAATATATATACATATACCTATATATATAACAGATATAATATATAAAAGAATACTTTTTAAAATTTCTATATTTGCAAATATAGCTCCTATTATCGTAACAAATATATTTATTATAATAAGTAATAAAAAAATTTTTAAAATATTTTTTTTATTATTTTTCATTATTTTTATATCAATATTTTTCATGCGAAAATTCATAAAAATCCTCCTTGATTTTTTATACAATTATTGCATTAAATTTTTTGCAAATCTATTAAATTATAAGAAATTTTTAGTTGCTCTAATATTTCTTTTTCTCTTTGAGTACAAGTAAATAAAATTATTTGTCTGTTTTGATATTTACTAGTTAAAAATTCTAAAACATTAATTAATCTTTGTGTATCATAATAAGCAAATGCCTCATCCAAAATAATTGGCATTTTTTCTTCAGATAATTCTTCTACCATAGATAATCTTAAAGAAAGATATAATTGATCTATTGTACCAACACTTAATTTAGAAACAGTTCCATAATTTCCATTTTCTAATTCTACTATCAATCCTTCTTCATTATGGAAAACAACATTTTTATATTTGCCATTTGTTATATATGCTATTGTTTCAGACAAATTTTGTGTAAACTTAGGGGTAACTGAAGTTCTCATTTTTTCATAAGCTGAATTTAGAACTTCTTTTGCCAAATTCATACTTTGTTCTAAATTTTTAAGGGTTAACATTTTTTCTTTATGGTTAACTAATTCTTCTTCTATTTTTGCTAAATTATTTAATTTAGGTTCTACATTTTGCTTGTCTATTTCTAAAGTATGTAATTCTATTTTTCCATTATTTATTTTATTTTGTATATTTTCAATTTGGAAATTTATTTTTTCTAATGTCATATTTTCTTCTAATTTATTTTTTTCGATTTTATTTAAATATTTATTTTTAATTTTTTCTTTTTCTAAATTTATTTTTAAATTAAAATTATTTTTTAATTTATTTATTTCTTTTTCTAATTCTGAATTATTTTTTTCTAATAAAATAATTTGATTATTTAAATTATTTATTTCTAAATTTATTTTTTCTTCTTCTATTTTTTTATTTTTTTCTGATTTTTTTATTTTATTTTTTTTATTTTTTAAAAATATTATTGAAAAAATTATATACGTTGGGAGAGTAAGAAGAAAAATATATTTAAAAATATTATTTTTTATAAAAATAAATTGTAAAATATTAATAATAAATAATAAAATAAATAAATAAATTATTTTTTTATTTGTTTTATTTTTTATTTTTTTATTTTTTTCTAAATTATTTTCTAAAATATTTTTATTATTATTTTTTATTTTTTTAATGTCATTTTTTAATTGCTCTATTTTTTCTAAATTTTCATTTTTTATATTTTCTTGTAATTTTATTTTTTCATTTTCGATTTTTTCATTTTCGATTAATAATTTTAAATCTTTTAAATAATTATTTTCAATTTCTAATTTTTTTATTTGTGTATTTAATTCTATTTTATTTTCTTCCATTTGATATTTTAAATCTTCATATCTTTCTAATTCTTGTTTTTCATTTTCTAATTTTTCTATTTCATCCCTTAGTTTGTTAATTGGCTTTTCCCTAGTTCTTCCTGTTCCAATTTCATTTAATTGTCTTCTATTAATTCTATCTATTGCTCTTTGATAAGAAACATTATCTTCACCTGTTCCAACTAAATTAGCAATTTTTTGTACCAGCATATTTTGTTCTGTTTTTTCGAGTTTAACCTCTTGTTGATTAACAACTAAAGTAGAAAGAAATAAAGATTCATCTATTTTGGTTTGTTCATAAAAAAATTCATTTCCCTTATTTTTATCAATATTAAATTGTTTTGAAATATCTTCTTTATTTTCATTAAAAATTTTAGGATTTTTCTTTTTAAAATCTCTAAATACCTCAAAACTTTCTCCATTATCTAATTCATAAACAATTTTTCCAGAAAATTCTTCTTCTACCCATGGTTTATATTTTTCAAAATCAGAATATTCTTTTCCCTTTTTATTTTTAGATATTCCGTAAAAAGAATTTACAATAAAATGAAAAATAGTAGATTTACCAGACTCATTCTTTCCTTCCACTAAATTAATTCCGTCTTTTAAATTCAATTCTTTATCTTTTAATTTTCCATAAGAATTAATTTTTAATTGTTTTATTTTCACTCTTTTCCCTCCTATTTTAGAGCATCTAATCCTATTTCTATTGCTTTTTCGATTTTATCTTTTTCTTCTTGTTCTAAATCTTTTTCTTCTAACTTTTCTTTCATCATTTTAATAAATATTCCTCTTAATGTATTTTCATTAGCTAATTTTTCTAAATCTACTGCTATTTTTGTTTCATCTTTTATTTTTATTATCCTTTCATTTGAAATTAATTTTAAAATTTCATAAGAATTGATTTCAAAGTTTCGTTCACCTTTTAATATGATTTTAATATATTCATTAGATTGCACAGATAAATCATTAATTTTTTCTATTAAATCTTCTTTAGCAAAAAAATCTGTAATATCTATTATTACTTCTTTAAATTGTGCTTCATCTAAACTAATAAATTCATATTGTAAGTTATCTTTCTCTAAGTTTCCTATTATCATTCCATGTTCGCCTAATTCATCAAATCCTAAAGAAATTGTAGAACCTGGATATACTATTTTTTGAATGTTTTCACTATCATAATATGGTTTGTGGATATGTCCTAATGCAATATAGTCAAAACCTTTTTCTTGTAACATCTTTTTAGAAATAGAATTATACTGTTTTTCTTCTAAAGATGCACCATCTAAAGTTCCATGTATTAATAGTACATTGATTTTATTTTTATCTTGAATTTTTAAATTTTCTATTCCTGAATCAGTACAATAAAAATCCCCAAATCCATAACCATATATATCTATTTCTGGTAGTTCTACTCTTGTTATATTATTTTCAAAAATAGTAACGTTTTTACCCCAAGTAAATTGATGATAATATGAATTTTTTAAGTAAGGATCATGATTACCAGGTGCTATCCATATTTTGGTTTCTGGAATTTCTTGAAATAATTTATTGATATATTCAATGGTAGATAATTTTACATATTGATGTTCGTACAAATCTCCTGCAATAAATAAATGCTCTATCTTTTCTTGTTTGATGTATTCAATTACTTTTTTAAATACTTTTCGTTGTTCTAATCTTCTTAAATCTCCCATGACATCTTTGTCTGATAAATTGACAAATGGACTATCAAAATGCATATCTGCTATGTGAACAAATTTCATGATTTTCTCCTTTTCTTTTTATTTTCCTATTTTATTATAAATTTTATTTTTTTGCAATAGTTGTGTTGGAGTTGGCAGGTTGGCATTGGTTCCAGGTAAGGTTGGCATTGGTTCCAGGTATGGATGCCAAATTTTTGTTAAAAATTTGGCATCCATACCTGGAACCAATGCCAACCTTACCCGGAACCAATGCCAACCCCAACACAAACCAAAAACTGCCAAAAGGAATATCCCTTTGGCAGTTCTTTATTCATCATCTAATGGTCCAAATAATTCATCAAATTTAGCTTCCAATTCTTTTTGTAAATCATAAGAATCATCATCTTGTGGAAGCATTGGTGCATCATTAAAATCATTTAAATCTAAAGCTGGTGAGCTTTCTTCTCTACTCATTTCTGGCTCTGAAACAGAAGTTACCTTTTCTGGTTCTTTTGTATCTTCCGTTTTAGTTGTTGGTACATCGTCAAACAAATCATCTAAAGATTCCACTTTTAAATTTTCTACTTTATTTTGGTCTTTTTCTTCGACATAAGGGTTATATGGATTATATTTTCTCCAATTTCCTCTTTGTATTTCTCCAATATCATTATGACTTATTTGATGCATTGCCAATTTTTTTGCCATTGGATGTTTAAAATAGTAGAATTTTTTTGCTTTTACAGGTTTAACACCTTTTTCGAAAATTATACAATCATCATTATCCATTCTACGAAGTTCATCAGGTGTCATTAAAGCTCTTGCCATTACTTGGTCTGAAACACTTTTTCCAGTTTTCCAGTTTTGTCTATCTCTATTAATAGATACACTATCTCTTTCTATTGTTTTTTCTCCCAATGCTTTTGAAAAGTATTCTACTGTTTTATATGAGTTACTTCCTAAAAATACATGTGTATCACAGTTACCCATAATCGTTTCATAAGATTTTTCATAAACTGCTTCTAATTGGTCAATATTTTGTAAAATAACACTAAATGATATTTTTCTACTTCTAGATGTTGATATTTTTTTATCAAAATCTGGTATTTTACCAATATTGGCGAACTCATCTAATATAAAAAATGTCTGTTCTTTTAAGCTTCCACCATTTTGATCTGCATAGTCATATAATTGTTGTATCATCTGGGCAAAGAATATTGTTAATAAGAAGTCATAAGCAGTATGTGTATCTGAAGATATAACATACACTGCTGTTTTCTTATTCCCTATTTCTTCAAAATCAATTGTGTCTGTTGAAGTTAATTCTGCAATTTCTTTAGAATCGAATTTTCCTAATTTAGATTGCAATGTACTTAAAATAGAGCTATATGTTTTTTCTGGTGCGATTTCAATAGATTTGTAATTCATACGAGCTGGATGGTCATAAGGTAATTGACTCATTAATTCAGTTAATAAGTTACTTCCTCCATTACTGTTTGCTGCTCTTACTAATTCCGCACAACTTGCTAAGTTTTGTTCCTCTTCTGGTCTTGTAGCAATTAAATAATAAATTAAAGCTTTTAATAACATTTCTGCAGAATCATCCCAGAAAGGATCTGATTTTCCACCTTCTGATTGTTGTCCTTTTACAATAGTATTTGCTATAACATCTACATCAATTTCTGATGAAATATGCATTAATGGATTATAACCATCACTATACTGTGGTCTTACTAGATTTAATACTTTTATTTCATATCCATTATCTCTTAAATATCCTGCTGTTTTATCATATAATTCTCCTTTTGGGTCTGTAAATACATAAGAACCTAACATCTGATAAGCATTAGGAATAGAATAAGAAGCAGATTTACCAGAACCTGAACCGTCCTACTACTAAAACATTGACATTTCCTCTTTTGTCAATTGGCAAATAATTATCTTCCGCTAAAATAATTCCTTTATTTTTACTTAAAATTTGATATTGTTCTCCTCTTTGACTCCAATCACTAGAACCATGTTCTATGTCTGAATATTCATTTTTTGGGGCTGACCTAACGAAACCTATAAAAAAGAATACTGAATATATAATAGTTACTATTAGTAAATTTGAAAAATAATCTCCGATTGCTCCATTTTGTACTAAATTTCCTAAACAACCAAATGGATTACCTAAAGATGGTCCAAATGTTTCTATAAATATATCTAATTTAAATTCACCTTCTATACTTGCTTGATAAACACTATAACTAAAAGGCGAAACAAATACTATGGCGATAAATATCCATAGTATTGCAAAAATAATAAAATTTTTTCTATTTCTTCGAATAGCACCTTCTATTTTGTAGTTCATACTTTTCACCTACTCTTTGGTAATTACTATTGTTTTTTATTTTAGAACAATTATCTTATTTCATCATTTTTTCTATCTTTAACTTTTTGTGTTAATCTTCCTTGCTTTTCTTGATTGTCCCTGTATTCTTTTGCTTTTTCCTTAGAAGTAGTTTTAGTTTTTCCTAAAACATCTATATAAGATAATTCTTGTGTTTCTGGATTATATACTACTTCATGAGAAGAAACTGTTATTGGAAATTGCTCACCATATTGTTCTAAAAAATCTTCTAACTCATTACCTGTCATCATTTTAGCAGATACAACTGTTAGTTTTTGTCCTTCCTTGGCTTTTTCCTCATTATATTCTAACCCCGCAAATCCTGCATTATATCCATATTTACTTTCTTGGGGGTTACCCATCTGTTTACTCATTCCTAATTCCTCCCTCATCTTCTTTATCCTTAATTTCAAAGGCAAAGTAAGACTTATATGGTTTTAATTTACATTTTCCTCTTATTTCATTTGTTTCCTCATCAAAATAAAGCACTGGCTTTACTTCTTCTGTTGTTTCTGGGTCTATAATACAAATTGGTCTTTTTAAGTTTGGTGTATATCTAACTTCCTTAATTTCTTGTGCTTGTTCGGAATATATATTATTTAATTTTAATGGTATTGGTTTTTTACTCATCGTGATTTGATTGTCTTTTAATAATGCCATATTCACAACAACTTTTTCTTGTCCAAAAGAAAGTATTATTAATTGATCTTCATTTACTGACGGATTGTTAAGATAAAATGTTTTTCTTGTCATCTCTCCGCGGATTTCTTCCGTAAAATCTAATCTATCTACTGTATATCTTGGTGAATCTTTTAAAAATTGTTTTTCTGTCTGATTAATTTGATAGATAACAGTACTTACTCCTTTTGGATCTGTAATACTAAAGTGTTTTCCTTGCCATGTTTCCATTTACTTTACACCTCATTCCTATGTTTTAACCCATAGCTTTTATCTTTCGAATCTCACTATTATTAATTATAGCGAATTTTAGGCATTTTGTCAATATAAAATTTATGTAAATTCCGTTTTTAAATATTTCTTGGATTAAAACTTGATATTTCATTTAATTTTTCAAACATTTCTTTTTCTTGATTTGTCAAATTCTTTGGTACCATTATTTTTATTTCTGCAATTAAATCTCCTCTAGAGCCATTTCCATCTGGATATCCTTTTTTAGGTATTCTGATTTTTTCGCCACTTTGAATACCCTGCGGTATATAAATTTTGGTTTCTTCATCTACAGATGAAATATTAGTTCTTGTACCTAAAGCAGCTTCCCAAGGAGTTAACATTAAATTTGTATATAAATCATATCCTTTTAATTGAAGACCTTTCTCATCTTGTATTTTTATTCTTATTAATAAATCTCCATTTTTTCCGCCATCTTTTCCAGGTTTTCCTTGACCTATTAGTCGTATCTTTTCTCCGTCGCGAATTCCTTTAGGAACAGTTACAGTAAAAGTTTTCATTTTTCCTTCTATTGTTCTTAATGAAATTTTTTTATCTAAGCCATAATAAGCATCTCTAATACCTACTTTTATCTCTGTTTCTACATTTTCTCCCCTAATAGGTTCCTTTTTTTCGCCTGAAACAGTTCTTGTTTGCATATTAGTTTTTCCTAAAAACATATTCAAGATAGAACCTGTTTCTTTTTTTATATTAAATGTTTTTTTTGTTTTAGCAATATGATGAGTATTCCATACTCTATCATATTTTCGTTTAGTTGATGGTGTAGACAAAATTCTATATGCTTCATTAATATCTTTTATTTTTTCTTCTGCTAAAGTATCTCCAACATTAACATCTGGATGATACTTTTTAGCAGCAGCTCTATATGCTACTTTTATTTGTTCACTAGAAACTCTACTAGTTTCTAAATCTAATATTTTATAATAATCTTTGAAAACCATTTAACATCCTCCCTAAAATCAGGTACATATATTATATCATAAAAATTAAAAAAATCCATAGTTTTATGGATTTTTCTTTAACTATAATATTAAATTCTGATAATAAAATATTAAACTATATCTATTAGTCTATCTAAAAGTTCTTTCATTGTTATTCCACTAAATTCATGCAAAATAGAAAAAGCAGATTGTACAGAATTTTCCTCTTTTATTATTTTAACATAGCTTTAGCTTGTTCTGCCAACTCAAAAAACTTCATTCCATTAGAAGCCTTGAATAAAATCACATCATTTGGTCTAACTATCTGTTTTAACATTGGCAAAATTTCTTCTCTTGTTAATATATATATTTGCTCAGGTAACATTCCTTGTTTTTTTGCCTCTTCTGCAATATATTTTGCATTTTCCCCCGAACATATCAAAATGTCAATATTTCTTTTCACAACTTCTCTTCCTACTTTTCTATGTAATTCTTCTGCAAATTCTCCTAATTCAAACATATCTCCTAATATTGCTATTTTTCTTGTTTTTGAATAAATAGACATGTTTTTTAAAGTAGCCTGCATAGATTCGAAACTTGCGTTATAAGCATCATTGATGACTTTAATACCATTACTTAAATTTGTAATGTCCATTCTTTTTTTCGTCAATTCAAAAGTTTCAATCCCTTTTTTTATTTTTTCATTTTCTATTTTTAAAACTGTTCCTACTAAAATTGCACATAAGCTATTTAAAACAAAATGCTCTCCACCTACAGAAACTTTTATTTCATTTTCTTGCCCCTTTATGTTGCAATCAAAAGTACTACTTTCTTCTTCTAAATTGATATTTTTTGCTTGTAAAAAACTTTTATTTTCAATTCCATATGTCAATATATTTTTATTATCTTTATTATCTTCATACCACTGATGTAATAAATCATTATCATTATTAACAATAATAACAGGATTTTGACTACCATCTAAAATTTCTAGTTTTGCTTTCAAAATATTTTCTCTAGAACCTAAATTCCCAATATGAGAAGTACCAATATTTGTAATAATACAAATATTAGGTTTGGCAATTTGGCTTAATAAATGAATCTCTCCTAAATGATTCATTCCCATTTCTAATACCATTGCTTCTTCTTCTTTTAATTGCAAAATAGTAAATGGCATTCCTATATTATTATTATTATTACCTATAGTTTTTAATGTCTTAAATTTTTGAGAAACAACACTTGCTACCATATCTTTTGTACTTGTTTTTCCAACACTTCCTGTAATTGCAATAACAGGAATATCATATAAACTTCTTTTGAATGATGCAATCTGATAAAGTGCTTTCAAAGTATCTTCTACTAAAATAATAATTTTATCTTCAAATTCTTCTAGCTCCTCTAAACTAAAATCAATATCTTGTACAATAATACCTTTAGCTCCTTTCTTTAATGCTTGTTTCCAAAATATATTACCATCAAACTTCTCTCCTCTTATCCCTATGTAAATATCCCCTTTTTCAATTGTTCTTGTATCTTTTGAAAATTGATTGCATATTTCATTTTCTTTTCCTTTAATTAGCTGTCCTTTTGTTACTTCTAATATGTCTTTTATAATTATTTTTTTCATCATTAATCTCCTTCCTAAGGCACAAATATTGTAATTATTTTTAGAGTTTTCCCTTTCATTTGCGTTTTTTAAATTATATGATGAATACAAAAAAAATGCAACCATACTATAAAAACTGAGGAACTCTAACATATAAATCCAAAAACAAATTAGCCTAAAAAATCCCCCATACCTTTGATATAGAGGATTTTTTAATATGATTATTTATTTTCTACTGCTCTATTTGCTATTTCGATTGCTTTTTTTACAATGTTACCACAATCTCTAGATGAAACATTCTCCCAACTACCACCATCTTTTTTTACTTGTTCATATACTCCTAATTCTTTTGCGATTTCTTCTCTTAAATTTTCAGATATTAACTTACTATTTTTGGACATAACATCCTCCTTATAAGCTAAAAATAAATTTAATTTCAGTAAAGCTTAAATTTAAGTTTTACTAAAATTAGTATTTGCAATTTTTTATATTTTATTTTGTCAATTTTTATATTTTTTTGTAACTTTTTATAGATTTATATGGTATAATAAGAGGAGATATTTTGCAAAAAGGAGAAAATGATGAGTGTCAAAGAATTAGAAACCCAAGAAGAAAATACAACTAATAATTTAGAAGAAACAAAAAATAATTCTATAAAAAATAGCATTATTGCTACTAAACAAACAAAAATCAATCAACAAAATAATATACCTACAACTAGTGAAACAGATGAAACAAATGAAACACAAACATCCTATACACCAAATGAATTTCATACTATTGAACCACAAAAAAATAATTTAAGTACATTAGGAATTTTAGGAATAATTGGTATCATCCTTATTATTATTGTAGCAATATGTTTTTCTATATTTACAATTTTTAATAATAATAATGAAAATATAGTAACTGGAATTTCTATTAAAAATATTGATGTTTCTGGACTTAGTAAAACACAAGCTAAAGAAAAAGTAGAAAATTATATAAAAGAAAAATTGCCAGAAAATATCTTATTAAAACATAATGATTTTGAAACTTCCATTCCATTATCTTCTATTGAAGTTAATTTTGATATAGATGGAGCAATTGACAAAGCACTACAAATTGGAAAAAGTGGAAATATTATACAAAATAGTTTTGAAGCACTTAAAGTTATGCTTTATCCTATAGATATAGAGCCAAATTTTTCCTTAAATGAACAGCTTTTAATAGACGCATTAAATGACATTTCCACCAAATTGCCAGATACTGTAATAGAGAGTAGTTATTACATAGAAAATAGCAACTTAATTTTAACTAGTGGAAAAGCAGGAAATGTAGTTAATATTAATCAAATGGAAAGTTATATAAAAAATGGAATTATGAACTTAACTTTAAAAAACAGAACTTTAGATATTGCAACTTCTATAAAACAACCATCTAAAATTAATATAGAAAAAGTATATGAAGAAGTTCACAAAGAAGCAAAAGATGCTTATTATACACAAAATCCTTTTTCTGTTTATCCAAGTGAAAATGGTATAGATTTTGCTATTTCACTAGAAGAAGCATCTAAAATGTTAGAAGAAGAAAAAGAAGAATATACAATTCCTTTAAAAATATTATATCCAAAAGTCACTACAAATATGATTGGTACAGAAGCTTTTCCAGATTTACTTTCTTCTTTCTCTACAAAATATAACGCTAGAGATACTGATAGAACAACTAATCTAAAATTAGCTGCAAACAAAATTAATGGAACAGTTTTAATGCCAGGTGAAACATTTTCCTATAATCAAGTCGTAGGTGCAAGAACTATTGCCGCAGGATACAAGGAAGCTCCTATTTATGTTCAAGGACAAGTAGTTGACGGTTTAGGTGGTGGAATTTGCCAAATTACTTCTACTTTATATAATGCTGTATTATTTGCAAATCTTGAAATTGTTGAAAGAAGTAATCATCAATTTGTACCATCTTATGTTTCAGCAAGTCGCGATGCAACTGTAGTTTATGGTTCTATAGATTTTAAATTTAAAAACAATAGAAACTATCCAATTAAATTAATTTGCTCAGTAGCAAACGGAATTGCGAATTTTCAAATTTTTGGTTTAAAAACCGAGAATGATTATGAAGTTACTATTTCATCTTATGAAACAGGTAGAACTTCTAATGCTATTTATTCTGAAGCTTATAAGATTTTAAAGAAAAATGGACAAGTAGTTGTTCGACAATTATTGTCTAGAGATGTATATAAAAGACATTAATTGCCAAGGTGGACATTCTTTTTTGGCAGATAATAAATAATGTTTTCTTTAGAAAAGTGGATATATTAATATTTGTAGACAAAGACCCGGATTGTTACGCCCCAGCTATGTTTTTGTCAAAAATATTAATATATCCACTTTTTATTATTAAAACTTGCCAAAAAAGAATGTCCACCTTGGCATTATATCGTCAATGTTCCATTTGGTGTATCTTTAATTATTAAAATATCCTCTTCTCTACCATTTTCACAATTAATATATACTAAGAATTCACTATCATCTACTTTTCCTTTAAATTCATAACAATAAATTTCAGATTGCCATTCTGTTGGAATTATGGCCAAACCTTCACTTTCGATTTGTAAATCTTTATTCAATGTTTTTTTTGCTTCATCTTTACTAATCTTAATTTCAGGAAGGTTTCTTTCTTCATGATTATTCAAATATCCTGAAGTTTCTATTCCCAATACTTCTCCATTATCTAATGCTACTTTTACTTTAATCAAATCAGGATATATGATAACTCCGTCTTGAGAATAAGCATAATTAATAGTAACAATTCCTTCTTGCTTTAAATAGTATGTTTCTTTCATGTTAGTAAATCCTTTACTCGTCAAAAACTGTTTACCTTTTTCATTTGCTTCTTCTTGTGATATTGCTTCTACTTCCACCTCTCTATTGGAATTATAATACACAACATGTCCACCTTTTTGGGAAATTGATAAATTAGCATTTTGCTCATTAGTGTTTTTTATTGAAAAGTCATAAACTGGAATTGTAGCATTTTCTGATAATCCTAAACTTGAAATTTCTTTAATTCGTTCCTCACCTATAAATTGTTTTGCAATTTGTACTGCTTGTTCCTCTGAAATATTTTCACCTGTTAATCCTTTTTTTTCTTGTTTTGTTAAATGTTCTGAAAATGCCCCATCATAAATAAGTCCAGAATATTCATGAAAATTTTCTTCTAAATTACTAAAACTCTCTTTTGAAATATTATCTACTTGCTGAGCAAATGCTATTGTACCTTTTTTCGTTAATTCTCCCCATTCAAATCTTCCTGAATTTAAGTCTTCTGATAATTGATTTAATGTATTTTCTAATTCTTGACTATAACCATGTAAATCTTTTAAGTTTTTCAAATCTTCTTGTGTTAAGTTTTCATTATATATATTTTTTCTTGATAAAGAGTAACTATAATCACTTACTTGATTTAAAAATCTTTCTGTATTTTCTAGTTCTTGACTTTCTATCGGCAATCTAGACAAATATGCTTGAGCAAGATTTGCTTCTCTCCAAACATTTGTCAATGTTTCAGCTCCATGTTCAGGTGTTGTTGATATCAAAGATTTAGCAAGATAAGTTTCTACATTTTGTACATAATTTACCAATTCATAAAATGCCATATTATAAGAGTTTTCAGATGCTTGCCTATATTCTCTTTGTTTTTTATATAATATTATCCCAAGTATTGCTACTATAATCAATAATACACATATAACACTTAACATATGTCCTTTCTTTAGTCTTTCTTTCCATTCCATTAATTTATTCATAACATTCTCTCCTTACTTACAAAATCTATGTTTTCCAATTGTTTTTACTAACGGTCTAGACCAAATCCATTTATTAGTAGCAGTTGATGGATTAAAATAATAAATACATCCACCTGTTGGATCCCATCCATTCATAGCATCTTGTGCCGCTTTATAAACAGTAGAACCTTCATCAATTGGTACATTAATTTGGCCATCACTAACAGCTGTAAATGCTCCTGACTGATAAATAACACCAGCGATAGTATTCGGAAATTGAGAGCTTTTCACTCTATTTAAAATAACCGCCCCTACTGCAACCTGTCCTTCATAAGGTTCTCCTCTGGCTTCTCCATTAATTGCTCTTGCCATTAACTGAATATCAGACGTTCCAGAAGATGCTGCATAACTAATATTTTCTCTACCAATCTCACTTCCTAAAACAATTAGAAAAAAAACGGTTATCACAAATATAATACATAATCCAATTGCCTTTATTATTTTTTTCAAAATATCACCTTTTCCTTTTAATTTAAATTTATTTTTATTTTTTACTTTTTTTAAAAATTTATTCCATTTTTTGAAATTTTCATATATTTATGATAAAATAAGCAAAAAAACAGGAGATTAAAATATGAAAAAAGTACTTATTTTTTATGCATCTTATGGTGGAGGACATTTAAATGCTGCTAAATCCATCTATGAATGTATGCAAAAAATGGACAATACTTTAGATATAGAACTAATTGATTGTATGAAATATGTCAATAAGACCATTGAGAAAGTTACAACAGCAGCTTATCGTGAAGCTGCAAAAAAAGCACCTTGGGTATGGGGAAAAATATATAATGATTCGCAAAAAGGTCCTTTAGCACATCTTTCTTCTAGGTCTAACAAAATCATGGCGATTAAATTACTAAAATTATTAAGAGAAAAACAACCTGATTTAATAGTTTCTACACATCCTTTTGGAAGTCAAATGTGCAGTTACTTAAAAAGAAAAGGGAAAATAAATTCAAAAATTGCAACTATTATGACAGATTTTGCACCTCATGACCAATGGCTTATAGGACATGAATTTACAGATTATTTTTTTGTAGCACATTATAAAATGAAACAATATCTTTTAGATAAAAATATTTCTGAAAATAAAATTTTTGTTACAGGAATTCCAATCTCTAGTCGATTTTTAATGAAGTACAATAAAAAAGAAATCTTAGAGGAATTTCATTTATCTGAAAACAAAAAAACAGTTCTATTTTTTGGCGGTGGAGAATTCGGTCTTGGAAAAAATAAAACAGTAGAGATTTTTAAAAGCCTTGTAGAAAATTTTGATACCTTACAAATAATAGCAATTGCAGGAAAAAACCAAAAAATGAAATCTGCTTTTGAACAAATTGTAAAAGATAATAATAAATCAAATACTGTTAAAATTTTAGAATATACCAATAAAGTTCCTGAATTAATGGCAATTTCTGATTTAGTAGTAACTAAACCTGGTGGACTTACAACCAGTGAAAGTTTAGCAAGTAACCTTCCTATGATTGTAATTAACCCAATTCCTGGTCAAGAAGAAGAAAATGCGAAATTTCTTGAAAGTAATGGAATTGCTATCTGGATAAAAAAAGATTCTCAGCCAACAGCAATCTTAAAAGATTTATTTGCTCATCCTTTCAAATTAGAAGAAATGAAAGAAAGTACTACTTTTTTAGCACAAAAACATGCAACTGAAAACATTTGTAAAATATTATTAAAATAAGGAGAAGCTTTTATTGTCTTCTCCTTTTCATAATATTTGGGCTTACAATTCTCTTCTTCCTTCTAATGCTTTTGTCAAAGTAATTTCATCTGTATACTCTAAATCTCCTCCTACTGGTATTCCATGAGCTATTCTAGTTACCTTAATTCCAAGAGGTTTTATCAATTTAGACAAATACATTGCCGTAGCTTCACCTTCTACTCTTGGATTAGTTGCTAAAATTACTTCTTTTACTTTTCCATCCATTAGTCTTGCTAACAATTCTTTGATTTTTATATCATCTGGTCCAATTCCATTTAATGGAGAAATTGAGCCATGTAAAACATGATACACTCCTTTAAATTCATGTGTTTTTTCCATTGCAATAATATCTCTAACATCTTCTACCACACAAATAGATGTATCATCCCTTTTAGGATTACTACAAATACTACAAGGGTCAGTATCTGAAATATTATAACATTTACTGCAATACTTTAAATTTTTCTTTGCATTAACAATAGAAGAAATAAATTCATTTGTTTCCTCTTTTGATGCATTTAAAATATAAAAAGCTAGTCTTGCAGCAGTTTTATGTCCGATACTTGGTAACCTCTCAAAACTTTCTATCAATTTTTCAATAGATGGTGAATATAATGACATTCTACTTCCTCCAATATTTTACATATAAAAAGGCATCCTTTTAATTTTATTTTGAATGCCAATTATATTTTTACATTAATCCAGGTATATTAAATTTACCCATCTGCTCAGCTTGTGCTTGGTCAACTTTTCTTAAAGCTTCATTAACACAAGTTAATATTAAATCTTCTAACATTTCAACATCTTCAGGGTCAACAACTTCTTTATTTAGTTTAATCTCTTTTAACAATTTTTGTCCAGACACCTTAACACTAACTGCTCCTCCTCCTGCTGTTGCATCAAATTCTTTACTAGCTAACTCTTCTTGTGTTTTTTCCATATCTGCTTGCATTTTTTTAGCCTCTTTCATTAAATTATTAATATTTAGGCCTCCAAATCCTCCCATTCCTCCTGGGAAACCTCCTCTTTTTGCCATCTTACATTCTCCTTTCTTACATTTCTTAATCAATTACTTGAAAAGGAATACCTGATTCCTTTGCTAAATTTTGAATATCTTCTTCTTGTGTTTTTTGTACTTTAGGTTGCACATCTGTCATATATTTAATATGCATTTCTTTTCCACAAGCTATAGATACCAAGTTGGAAATTTCTCTCACATTTTCTTGTTTTTCTAAAACTGTTTTTCCAAAAGAAGTCAATCCATTTGGAAATTGTATTCCTACTGTCATATCATTTAACTCGACTGCTTTTGTATTGAGCAAATTAGTATATAAAACAATCTTTCCATTTTGTTTTAATTCATTTACAATTTCTGGCCAATACTCTTCTGTTTTTGTGGAAAATTTTTTAGTAGAACTAATATTTTTTTCACTATTAATTTTTATATTGTTTGTATTTTTATTAGTCATATTATCTATTTTTATTGCTGTATTTGGTAAAACAACATTATTTTTTTCATCTTTTGGTTTACTAATGTCATTTTTTTCATATACTTTTTTGTCCTCTTCTTGTTTTTTATAACAAAGTTTTATAATTCCTGCCTGAAATACTATTACTTTTTGTGTAGAGAATTTTATATTATTTTCTAATTCAGATAATTCATAAATAATAGAAATAAGTTTTTCTTTTGAAACTTTTTGTGATAATTCTTGGATTTTTTTGATTTCTTCTGGGCTATATAAATCTAATTTTTCTGCTGTCTGAAATACCAAAACATCTTTTATATATTTGATTAATTCCCACGAAAAATTAACTATATCTTTTCCTTCATTCAAAACTTCATCTACACTTTTTAATGCTTTTTCTGCATCATATTGTATAATCGCTTCTGTTAAATTATGAATATATGTTATTTTTGGAATTCCTACTAAATCTTTAATTTTATCCTCATCTATTTTATTTTCCCCATCTTGAATACATCTTTCTAAAATAGATAAAGCATCTCTCATAGCACCTTCTGACAAAACAGCAATAATCTGCATCGCTCCTGCTGTAATTTCAATATTACTTTCCTCACATACAAACTTTAATCTTTTAATAATATCTTCGTTTGAAATTCTTTTAAAATCAAATCTTTGACATCTGGAAAGAATTGTAGCTGGCAATTTTTGTGGCTCTGTGGTTGCTAAAATAAATTTAACATGTTCAGGTGGTTCTTCTAAAGTTTTTAATAAAGCATTAAAAGCCCCTGTAGAAAGCATATGAACCTCATCTATTATATAGACTCTAAATTTTGCCTTAGTTGGTAAAAAATTCACTTCTTCACGAATACTTCGAATATCTTCTACACTATTATTAGAAGCTGCATCCATTTCCACAATATCTGTTAATGAACCAGAAATTGCTCCTTTACAAATTTCACATTCATTACAAGGTTCTCCGTCTTTTGGGTTTAAACAATTAATCGCTCTTGCCAATATTTTAGCTGCTGAAGTTTTCCCAGTTCCTCTTCCTCCATTAAATAAATAGGCATGCCCTACTCTATTTGCAATAATTTGATTTTTTAATGTTCTAGTAATATGTTCTTGACCTACCATTTCTGAGAAACATAAAGGTCTAAATTTTCTATAAAGAGCTGTGTACCCCATAATTTCACATCCTTTATATAAGATATAAAAAGTATGAATTTTAATCTTTCTATGGAAAGCACCTCACATAAAGATAACTACTTATTGCTGCTTCCTTCCGGACCTGACAAGATTCATAGGTCTTTATTGAAATACTCTCCATACAAAGATTAACTCTCATACCTTTTGTATTATATACTGATTTTGGAAAATTAGCAAGTATCTTTTTGAATTTTATGAAGTAATTGGTTAATGTTTTTTCACTTTTTATTATTTAAAAATATTGTTACTCCTGTACACGTTTAAAGATAAATTCTTTTAGAGCTGTTCTTTCTGATGAAGCCACACCATCTTCAATTACATTTTCATTTGGTAAATCCAAAGTTATTGTAGTCTTATATTCCTTCTTACTTTCTAATTTAATTGTTAAATCAAAAGTCAATTTTACCTTAATATCTTCTAATGAAACATTTGCCTTTTTTAGCAATTCCGTATGTAAAATCTCCTCTTCGTTTGACTTAAATTCCACTAAATTATCATAAGAACAGCGAAAAGCAACCAAACCGCCTTGATTAGAAATTTTTAAAGTTTTTAAATCAGACTCTACATCACCTAAAAATTCTAATTGTTCCACCATATTATCTTCTTCATTTTTAAAAATCACATTTTCCGCTTCTGTATCTGGTCTATAAATTTTAACTTTATCTTTTTCTTTTGCCTCTATTTGAATATTATCAATACAAACAGATTGGATAATTTCTGTTTTTTCATAATCACTATTTTTATCAATATATAAATAAATGTCATTACTTTGATAAACATCAAAAGCCCATTTTGTATCTACTGCTTCTTTATCTACACCTTCACAAGAACTAATCACAGAGATTTTAGATAATGTAAAAGGCATATTTGTTTCTCCTTCAACATGGTATCTTAACACAATCATTCCTACTACACAAATAATACTAGTAATAATTATTATCAACATGACTATATGAAAAGACTTATTATTTGTTAATTCTTTTAATTTTTCTTTCACTTTTTCCTCCATTATTTATTAGATATATCTTTTTTTAATTTTCTCAACATTTTAAAAAAATCTTTTAATTTGTCTTCACATTCTTCTTGTAAAATTCCTGTTTCATATTCTACTTTATGATTAAAAGTATAATCTTCAAACAAATTAAAAACAGAACCACATGCTCCTGTTTTTTCGTCTAATGCTCCTATATATATTTTTTTTATTCTGGCTTGAATTATCGCTCCTGCACACATAGAACATGGCTCTAATGTTACATACATTTCACAATCTAGTAATCGCCATGACTGTAATTTTTTACTAGCTTTTTGTATCGCTAATATCTCTGCATGTTTTGTAGTATCTTGTTTCGTTTCTTTCAAATTATGTGCTTTTGCAATAATTTTACCATCTTTAACAATTACACATCCTACTGGTACTTCTAATTGAACAAATGCTTTTTGAGCTTCTTTTAATGCTTCTTTCATAAACTTTTGCTGTTGTGTCATTCATAACCTCTTTCTATTTTTATAACTATATAATTGGTATGCCCAGAGGGACTCGAACCCCCATCGGTCGCTTAGGAGGCGACTGCTCTATCCTGCTGAGCTATGAGCACATTTATAAAAATATATTACAACATTTTTACTTGTTTGTCAATGAAAGAACAGCTTCTTTATACCCACTTGACATCCTTTGATATAATAAAATAGGTGATGAAAATGCAAAGAATATTAAGCCATTTTAGAAAGGCAATTGAAGAATATAATATGCTCGAAGAAGGAGATAAGATTGCAATATGTCTATCTGGTGGAAAAGATTCAATTACAATGTTACAAGCTTTTAAAGCTTTGCAAAGATTTTATCCTAAAAATTTTGAACTTATTGCAATTAGTATCGACCCTGGATTTGACTTTTTTAATATAAATTTTTTAAATAAAATATGTGAACCATTGGGAATTCCATTATTTGTTGAAAAAAGTAATGCAAAAGAAATAGTTTTTGATATTAGAAAAGAAAAAAATCCATGTTCTTTATGTGCTAATTTGCGTAGGGGAGTAATTAACTCTGTTGCTATTAGAGAGGGTTGTAATAAAATAGCATTAGGTCACAATCAAGATGATGTGTTAGAAACTTTTTTATTAAATCTTTTATACACTGGAAGTATTAATACATTTTCTCCTGTTAGCTATATGGATAGGTCTAAAATTACATTAATCAGACCTTTAATTTATACTCCTGAAAAAGAAATTAAAAGATATGTGAAAAAAAATAATGTTTCTGTGATGCCAAAAGTTTGTCCTATGGACGGAATGTCTAAAAGAGAAGATATGAAACAACTTATTTTTTCTTTAAGTAAAAATATTCCTATGGTTCGTGCTAATTTGTTTGGTGCTATTCAAAGAAATTTAGAAGACTGGAAGTTCTAGGTTAGTTGGCATTGGTTC
>CALXME010000019.1 GCA_944389395.1 uncultured Clostridia bacterium
CTCTGTAAATTGCTTTAACAGAGGCATTTCAGTGGTTGCGGGGGTAAGACTCGAACTTACGACCTTCGGGTTATGAGATTTTATTCATTATCAATCTCTCTTCTAATACACTTATACTACACTTATTATCAAATTTAAATATAACAATATTTCAAATAATTTCATTTTAATCCTTTATAAATCAAAAATATTATTTTATAATATTTTTATAAAATGCTTACATTAAATTATAATTTAATCTTATCTACCGGTCATTACATTTTTACATAAATATGAGGTTAATCATGTCAGCAAAGAATTCAAATAAATATAGTTTAGACTTTTTCATAGTAATCCACATAATTATGGAGTAATTAACTATATTAGAAAAAAAGGAGAAATTTTAAATGCAAGAAAAAGAATTAAAAAAATATGAAGAAATCGGAAACTGGAACTTTTCAGATATACAATATATCATAGAACAGGAAAGTTGTTGGGATTTTTATAAAGAAATATCAAAATATTCCAAGAAAAATTCATTACTTTTAGATTTAGGTACAGGTGGTGGTGAAAAAGTTCTATCTCTAATGCCAGAAGTAGGAATGATAATTGCGACAGACTTTTCCCCTAAAATGATTGAAACAGCTAATATTAATAAAAAAAATTATCCTAATAAAAATATTAAATTTGTAATTATGGATAATCTTAATATGAAGTTTCCTAACAATTTATTTGATATTGTAACTGCAAGACATACTATAATAGATGCTGTTCAAATATATAATTGTTTATCTAATAATGGTATACTTATCCTTGAAGGTGTAGACAAATATGATTGTTGGGAACTTAAGAAACTTTTCAACAGAGGTCAAGCATTTAAAGATTCAATCTCTATTAGCAAAAAAGATTACAACGCTATAAAAGAGGCTGGATTTTCTAAAGTACATTTTGAAAAAATAACTCAATATGAATATTATAAAACAAAAAATGATTTATTAGCTTTACTTATAAAAACCCCTATTTTAAATAATTTTTCAGGATTAAATGTCTTTTCTAAAAATCAAATTGAAAAAGATTTATTTGATGCTTATGTATCTACTCATACTACAAAAAAAGGAATAGAACTAAAAAGAGTTTTATATGGGATTGTTGCACAAAAATAAAGCCATATGTACATTGCATGTTTGGCTTTATCTTTTACATTACTTACAATTAGTATTATTTTTTATTGGATAATTCCTCCTCCTAAAACAATACCATCTTTATCATAAAATACAACAGATTGTCCTGGTGTAATAGCTCTTTGTGATTCTACAAACTCTACTTTTACATTTTCTTTTTCCAATTTCACTGTCGCCAAAGCTTCTTTTGCTCTATATCTAATTTTTGCATAACAAGAAACAATATTTTCTTTTGGTTCTACTAGCCAATTTATTTGATTTGCATATAATATTTTTCGATATAGTTCATGTTCTTCACCTACTATCACTTCATTTTTCTGTGGTTCTAATCCGCGTTACATATAATGGTTTTGAATATGATATTCCTAATCCTTTTCTTTGTCCTATTGTATAATTTATTAATCCTGTATGCTTTCCTAAAACTTCTCCATTTTTTAAAACGATATTTCCTGTTTTTGGCTTTTCTTTTAAATACTTTTCTAGAAAACATGTATAATTATTATCCGGAATAAAACATATTTCTTGACTATCTTTTTTTTGGGCTACTTCTAATCCATTTTCTTGGGCAAGTTTTCTTATTTCTGTTTTATCTGTATAATCTTTTAAGGGAAATATGATGTGTGATAACATTTCTTTAGGAATGGTGTATAAAAAGTAAGTTTGGTCTTTTTTCTCTTCTTTTGATTTTTTTAAAACATATTGTTGGTATTTTTCAGAATATTCTATATTTGCATAATGACCTGTTGCGATATACTCACATTCTAATTTTTTTGCTATTTGATAAAACACCCCAAATTTCAAATATTTATTGCATTGTACACAGGGATTTGGTGTTCTTGCTTTTTGATATTCTTCTATAAAATTGTCTATTACTTTAGTTTTAAAGATTTCTTTATTGTCTATTATATGATATTCTATTCCTAATTTTTCACATACTTTTTTAGCATCTTTTGCTGTTTTGTTTGGGTTATTTCCCTCTGTTTCTAAAAATTCCATCGTACATCCGAATTACTTCATATCCTGCTTTTTTTAATATTATGGCTGATACTGAACTGTCCACTCCTCCACTCATACCAAGTAATATCCTTTTTTTCTTTTCCATTATTTGCTTCCCTTCTTTTTAATTTCCTATTGGTGCATAATCGTCTGTTACTATTTCTTTATCTGTGGTGAAATCTGTCACTTCATTTTGTAATAGTTCTGTATATTCTTCTTTTTTTTCTTTTGATATTGTAGGCTCCCCTTTTATTCCTACTAAAATCAAATTTTGAACATTTTGTTTTTCGATATTATGAACTTGGAATATTTTTACTTCATCAAATACTTTTTGATAAGTTGCATATTCATATTGGATAAAGTCTGCATCATTACCTTCTAAAGAAGAAATAATATTGGTAATAACAATTCCATTTTCATTTAGGCAATTTCTGGCATTTATCATTGCTTCAACAGTTGTTAATTCAAATGGTGCATTTAATCCTTTGAAAGCATCTATTAAGATACAATCATATTTATTCTCAGTGGTATTTAAATAGCTTCTTCCATCTTGATGATAGATTTTTAAGTTTTTGTTTTGAGTATCTAATCCAAATTCTTTTTGTGCTAATTGTGTCATTTTACTATCTATTTCTACTACATCTATTGTTTTCTCCGGATATTTTTTCAAGTAATGCATGGGATAAGTATATGCTGCTCCTCCAATCATTAATGTGTTTTTTGTTTGGCTATTAAAAACTTCTGCTAAATCATAATAATATAAATATTTTGCTCCCATTTCTCCTGTATTTTCATTTATATATGATTCTCTTCCAGTGTCTACTTGCAATGTTTTAAAAGTTGTATCTTCGTTTTTTGCTTGTAATACCCAAATTCTACTATATTCTGAATCTACATCTTGGATAATTTCAGGATGTTTTTTTTCAAATATTATTTTTCCTAAAACACAAAATCCAATTAGACATACTGTTAATATCATGATAAATACAAAATATTTTTTGTTTTTATGTGGATATAACATAATAGATATTAGTAATAATAAGATGGTTACTCCTAATATAATAGTTCTTACTCCAAATGTCGGAATTAAAAAAAATCCAGCTACAAAAGTTCCTACTATGCTTCCAATGGTAGATAAAGATGATGTTTTTCCAGATATTTTGCCTACTTCTTCTAATTCTTTATCTTTTAGCCTTACTGCATAAGGAGATACAATAGCTATTACAAAGCTTGGAATTCCAAAAACAACTGTTGCCGCAATAAAGGCAATTATTACTAAATTTCCTGATACTTTTACTAAGTTTTCTACTAATATGGTTTCCATGATAGGAATTAAACTAGTAAAAATAGCTCCTAATAAAATGAAATTGGATAGGATTCCAATTTCTGGTTTTTTATCTGCAAATTTTCCTCCTATCCAATAGCCTAAACTCATGCTAGTTAGCATAACCCCTATAATGGTTGTCCAAATTAGATTGGAACTTCCTACATATGGTGATAAAACTCTTGCAGCTACTAATTCTAGTATCATTCCTATAGCTCCACATAAAAATACGGTTATTTCTAGTTTATATTTTTTCATTTTTTTCCTTTCTTGCTGGCTGTTGGCATCCAAACCTGGAACCAATGCCAATTTTTTGGCATTTCAAACCTGGAACCAATGCCAATTAATCTAATTTTATATGTACATCTTTTAATTGTTGTTCACTTACTTGAGATGGTGCTCTCATTAATAAATCTCTTGCTTTTTTATTTTTAGGAAATGCTATTACTTCTCTAATATTTTGAGAATTTGCAATTAACATTATCATTCTATCTATTCCTGGTGCAGCTCCTGCATGTGGTGGTGTACCATATTGGAAGGCATTGTATAATGCTCCAAATCTATTTTTTACATCTTCTTCTGTATAACCTGCTATTTCAAATGCTTTTACCATGATTTCAGGATTATGATTTCTTACTGCACCAGATGCCATTTCATATCCATTGCATACTAAGTCATATTGATAAGCTAGTATTTCTAAAGGATTTTTGTTTTTCAAGGCTTCTAATCCTCCTTGTGGCATTGAAAATGGGTTATGACTAAAGTCTATGGTTCCCTCATCTGATAGTTCATACATTGGAAAGTCTACAATAAAACAGAATCTGTATACATTTTTTTCTAATAAGTCTAATCTTTTTCCAAGTTCTATTCTGACTAGTCCAGCGATTTTTTGTGCTTTTTCAAATTCGTCTGCAATAAAGAATATACTACATCCATTTTCAGCATGATATTCTTTTTCTAAGCTTTGTTTCATTTCTTCTGTGATGAATTTTGCAATTCCTCCTGTTATTTGTCCATCTAGTTCTATTTTAGTCCATGCTAGTCCTTTTGCACCTACCTCGTCTGTTGTCGCATATTCTACCATTTTATCAAAGAATTTTCTTCCTTGTTCTGCTCCTTTTGGTACTACAATTGCTTTTACTGTTTTATTTTTAAAAGCATTAAATTCTGTTTTTTCAAATAATTTTGTTACATCTTGTATGATTAATGGGTTTCTTAAATCTGGCTTATCTATTCCATACTTTTCCATTGCTTCTTTATATGGTATTTTTAAGAATTCTCCTTTATCTACTTTCCAATCGGTGAATTCTTCAAATGTTTCTGGTATTACTTTTTCTATTACTTTGAAAACATCTTCTTGTGTTGCAAAACTCATTTCAAAGTCTAATTGATAAAACTCTCCTGGTGCTCTATCTGCTCTTGGGTCTTCATCTCTAAAACATGGTGCTATTTGATAATATTTATTAAATCCTGCTACCATTAGTAATTGTTTAAATTGTTGTGGGGCTTGTGGTAAGGCATAAAATTCTCCCGGATTTAATCTACTTGGTACTAGATAATCTCTTGCTCCTTCTGGAGATGAATTAGCAAGTATTGGTGTTTGTACTTCTGTAAATTCTAGAGCATCCATTTTATCTCTTAATGTTTTTAATATTTTAGAACGAAGTAGTATATTTTGATGTAATTTTTCATTTCTTAAATCTAAAAATCTATATTCTAGTCTTAAATCTTCTCTTACTTCTTGGTCTGTATTGATTTCAAAAGGAAGTATATTTTTGCATTTTCCTAATGTTTCTATTTTTTCAGCAACAACTTCTATTTCTCCTGTTGGGATTTTGGTATTTTTGTTGCTTCTTTCCACAACTTTTCCATTTATGTGGATACAACTTTCTGTATTTATTTCTTTTACTTCTTCTTGTAGTTTTTCATCTTGAATTGTAATTTGTGTAATTCCAAATTCATCTCTTAAATCTATAAATACCATTCCACCTAAATTTCTGATTTTTTGTACCCATCCAGCAAGTTCTACTGTTTGTCCTATGTTTTCTTTTTTTAACTCTCCACATGTTTTTGTTCTATACATTGCAATCTCCTCCGCTTCTTTTTTCTTACTCATATTACCATATTTTCCAAGATTTTTCAATGGATTATGGTAAGAAAATAGGGAATCAGGTATTATCTGATTCCCTTTGAGGTTTACTAGTTCCTGCTTGCCACCTCCAATATATTGCTAATGGATAAAATGTGGCTTTGCATGATTTCAATTTGGTTTGCATATTGCGGATAATGCAACATTCCATACTTACACATAGGAACCATATAGTCCCTATTTTCATTGGTGTAAGCAATTAATCTTTCTTTGCTTGCATTTGCCAAAAAAGTACAGGTGTGAACCCTATTAGAAAGTTTTTCTAGCAATGCTCTTGGATTTTCTTGAATCCCTTGATAGTACTGCTCTAACGGTTTATTTTTATCAGAAACTATTCTTATTACTTTTATTACTTCTTTGTCAATTCCATAATCTCTGATAAGTTCTTCACCATTTTCTGGTAATTCACACCTTTGCGGTATCTCATGCATTAATGCTGCTGCTAATGTCCAATCATCATTAATTCCTAAGACCATAAGATAAGAACATACCCTAAGTGGATGAATGATAAATGGATCTCCACTTGTACGGGTTTGTTTTTCATGATATTTTTGAGCAATAAATAGTGCCTTATAGGTGTTGGGCATATCATTTCTAGAAGCTCCTTCGATGAAATGAATAGTTTTCTTATATTCCTCCGTTTCGTCTGTTATTACTTCCTGCATGTTTAAGATAGATGCCAAAGACTCGCAAACTGACACGATTAAATTTTTAAGAATGGTTATTGTGTTAGAGAATTCTGGATACCTTACTTTTCCTTGCGAGCATAAAGGGTATATATATTGTTTCGTTTCCAATATATATTTCCGCTTTCTTTTTTCATCAAATACTTGCATAGTAGAGCAATTATTTGCTCTATCAGCAATTTTTATTAAGGTTGATTTCCAGTTTAAAAGAATTTTCCCAAAATATTTCTCTGGATTATATTGCTTATCTTGTGGTAGATTTTTATCTTTTGGTGGTTTAGAAAGAATTCTTACTATTTGTAATATTTCTTCTTCTAGTCCATATTCTTCAACCAATTCTTTTCCTTTATTTGGAAGTTTGCAATCTTCTATAACATCATGCAGAATTGCAGTTGCATAGAGTATATCTCCTTCTCTTCTTATCCATTCTTTAGTTTTCCGAGAATACCACTCTCTTAATACTTGTTCTATATTTAAGAGTATTAATGTTTTGCATACCATTAGCGGATGTATTATATATGGTTCTCCACCATCCCGATACTGTCCTTCATGATATTTTGTTGCTAATGCTAAAGCAATAAGGGTATTTCTCATTTTGTTTTTAGTCGCATACCCTTTTATAAAATTATATTCTTTTTTCCACCGTTCCAAACTAGTAATTTTTTCTGACATATTGTCATCCCTCCTATTTTTTTTGCAAATCTGATTTCAAGATTCGACATAATTATACTTTCTTTTTTGTCTTATGTCAAAAAAATATTATCTAGTAACAATAAAATATATTTTATTCTATGGTTTTATTGACCTTTATCTAGGTTCATGTTATGATATTTTTGAGGAGTTGAAAAAAATGAAACAACCTGAATTTGATTTTTATGATAAAACCAGTTTGAAATCTTATAATTTAGAAAAAACCATGAGATATCAATTAAATATGTTAGATACTTTAGATGTCTTTACTAGAAAACATTGTGAAAATGTTGCTAGTTTAACTTGTCGTTTATGTGAATATTTGCACTGTACAAAAGGATTTACAGAATATTGTACTATTTGTGCTTATTTACATGACATTGGAAAATTATTTATTCCACCTTCCATTTTGCAAAAACCTGGTAGGTTAACAGATGAGGAATTTGAAATTATGAAAACACATACTACTATTGGCTATGATATGTGTATGAAAGATTTAAAATTAAGACCTTATTCAGCAGGTCCTATTTATCACCATGAAGCATTAGATGGTAGTGGCTATCCTCATGGTTTAACGAAAAAGGATATTCCTTATGAAGGTCAAATTATCCGTGTAGCAGATGAATATGATGCTATTGTTAGTAAAAGGCAATATAAATCGCATATTGGCATTTCTGATACTTTAAAAATTTTAATTGAAAATACAAAGCCAAATGAACAAATTCCTAAATCATCTGCTTTAAAAGAACTTAGTGAAAATGTAAAATTAGGAAGAGATAATGCTATTATTGTAAGGACTTTATTTAAAGTTGTTATTGATGATATCGAATACGAAATTTTTTGTACACAATCTTACATCGATAGTTTGAAAGAGGAGTTAAAACGTTTTAGCCAAATAGAAAAATACAGAGTGAAAATGGAAAATGCTAAAAAAGAAAAAGATAAAAACTACTATCTAGAAGGTATTAAAATCTTATTAAAGCCAGATGAAACTTTAGAAAATTACCAAGAAATACATAAAGAATATCAAGAAGCCTATGAAACTAGAAAAGCTATGATTGATAATTTATATCATGAGATAAAAATTATTAAGAAATTAAAAGTGTAGAGGAACTGTTATAGCTCCTCTTCATGTTTTTAATTTGTAGTTCTAGTGTAATATTTTTTAAATTATAAGAAGTCATATTTTTAACTATTCTTCTAATCCAAAGCTCACTCCTAAGGCATTATTTACTTGATTAATGATTTTTTCATCATCAATATGACCTATTTTTTCTTTTAATCTACTTTTGTCAATTGTTCTAATTTGTTCTGTTAATACAACAGAATTACTTTTTAATCCATAATTAGTTGAATCTATTTCAATATGTGTTGGTAATTTATTTTTTCCTGTTTGCGAAGTAATTGCTGCTGCAATAACAGTCGGGCTATATTTATTTCCCATATCGTTTTGAATAATTAAAACTGGTCTAATGCCACCTTGTTCTGAACCAACTACTGGACTTAAATCTGCATAAAACATATCTCCTCTTTTTATTACCATATTCTTCACTCCTACTATTGTTATATTGTCAGGTATGTGTTTTATTTTAAATATTAGCTCGAAGTAAAGAAAAATATTTTTTATATTTCTTTTATCTCTAGTAAATGATTAAATGCAATTACACTTTCTTGAATATTATTTAACTTTACCTCATTATATAATATGTAAACTGTCGTTTTTTTGCTAGTATCTTTTATTTCCATTTTTGTAGGATTTCCTGTCTTTTTATCTAATATAAGTTTTCTAAATTTAGTATTATTATTAGAATTTTGACATTCTACTTGTAATATGATTTCATTTTCGTTTTCTTCAAAATTTGCGTTTTCATTTTTTTTGTATTCTTCTATAAAATTTATTAAATCTAAGCAATTGTCTTCCATAAATTCATAGTTTTCTATTATTTTTGTAAGATTTAAATTACTATTTTCTAATTTTAATTGATTTTTATTTTTTATTAATTTTATTCCTTTTATATTTTCTGGTTCTATTATTTCCTGTGTTATCATATCTGGTTTTATGTATTTTTGTTTCATTTTATATTTATTTTTGTTTTTATTACTTGTTACTTCTACTTCTATTTGTACTTCATAAGAGTTAATATCTAAAATATAATTCACAATTTCTTGACTAGTAGTATTATTTCCAATTTTTAAATTTTTAGCCGTATTTTTATGAAAAAATATAAAATAAGTTCCTATACTAATTGCTAAAAGAATCCCCATTAAAATTATTATTTTTTTCTTATTCAAATGCTCTTCCTCCTTTAAAGTAATAGAAAAAAGCTTTATTTTAATAAAGCTTTCATTTATTTATATTCTATTGGTTTTCAAAATATTCTTGTAATACTTTTATCAATTCTTCTTTAGTTTGAATATTATTTACTATTCTTCTTATTTCACTTGAATTTTTCATATTTTTTGTATACCAGGCAATTTGTTTTCTTAATTCTCTAATTGCTATTTCTCCCTTATTTTCTACCGCTAGTTGGATATGTTTTTGAATTACTTCCCATTTTTCTTGATTAGTTGGCTCTGGTAATTTTTCTCCTGTTTCTAAAAAGTGTACTATTTTTTTGAATATCCAAGGATTTCCGAAACTTCCTCTTCCTATCATAACCCCATCTACACCTGTATATTCAAACATATGATAACAACTTTCCTCATCTATAATATCTCCATTTCCTATAACAGGTATTGATACTGTTTCTTTTACTTTTTTTATTATCTCTAAATCTGCTTTTCCACTATAAAATTCTGTTCTAGTTCTTCCATGAACTGTAATAGCACTAATTCCTACTTCTTCTGCTATTTTAGCCACTTCTTGTGCCACAATATGTTCTTTATCCCATCCTTTTCTAATTTTTAAAGTAACTGGTACAGTTGCATTTTTTACCACAGTTTCCATGATTTGTTTTGCTAATTTTAAATCTAATAGTAATTTGCTTCCATCTCCGTTTTTTACAACTTTAGGTGCTGGACATCCCATATTAATATCAATAATATCTGCAATTGGATTTAAATATCTTGTTGCATAAGCCATTGCTTCTATATCACTTCCGAAAATTTGAAAACTAATTGGTCTTTTTTCACCCTCGGTATTTAGTAATTTTTTTGTTTTTTCATCTTGATAAAAAATAGCTTTACTACTTGCCATTTCTGTACATACAAGTCCTGCCCCAAAAGATTTACATATCATTCTAAAAGGCAGGTCTGTTACACCTGCCATTGGAGCTAATATTAAGTTATTTTCTAATGTGACATTTCCTATTTTTAATTTATTTAAATATTTCACTTTTATACACTCCATATTTTTATTTATTATATTGCTCATCACATTTATTTTACAAAAATGGTTTTTTGCCTTTTTCCACTAATATTTAATAAGATTCCGATTCCAATGAAATTTGTTATCATTGAGCTTCCCCCATAGCTAATGAAAGGAAGTGGTACTCCTGTAATAGGCAATAGTCCCATTACCATTCCTATATTTTCTATTACATGGAATAAAAATATTCCTGTAATTCCAGAAGCAATTAATGTTCCTGTTGTATCTTTTGCAGTTTTTGCAATATAAATACATTTGGTAATTAAATATACAAATATAATTATAATACTACCTGCTACTACAAATCCCATTTCTTCCCCTATAACAGAGAAAATAAAATCTGTTGTTTTTGGATATAAGAATCCTAATTGTGTTTGATTTCCTTTTAATAATCCCATTCCTGTTAATCCTCCTGCTCCTATTGCTAATTGAGATTGAAGGATATTATACCCTGCTCCCCTTGGGTCAGATTCTGGGTTTAAAAAGATATCTATTCTTGTTTTTGCATGTTCTGGTAAAATGAAAAAATATAATAGTGGTACGGCAATAACAACTAATAATATAGAACCTATAATATATTTTTTATCAATACCTGCTGTTAATAACATTAATGCTGTTGCTACAATAAATGCGATTGCAGTTCCATAATCTGGTTGTTTGACAATCAAAAGCACAGGAAGTCCTACTACTGCTAAAACAATTAATAATTTAGTTGGTTTATTAATTTGTGTTTTTCCTTTTTGTTGTATTTTTGATATTGTAAATGCTAAAAATAATATGACAAAAATTTTAGCAAATTCTCCTGGTTGGAAAGAGAAAAATCCAATATTAAACCAGCTACTTGCCCCATTAATTGGTTCTGTGAATAATACTCCTATTAGTAAAATGATAAAGAGTCCATATAATCCTGGTGAGATTTTAATTAAAAATTCATAGTCAATTAGCATGACAATTGCCATCACAATAATGCTAACACAAAACCATATTAATTGTTTTTTAAAATCATCATATTCTGTTTCTTGGGTAGCAGAAAATAGTGCAACTATTCCAATAATAGATAGAATAATTGCAGCTATTAAAATTCCCCATTCCATATTTTTTAATTCTCTTTTTCTCATTAAATCCTCTTTTTCTTTTTATTTTTTTGATTTAATTTCTTCTTCAGCATTTTCGTTTTGAATTTCTTGTTCTTTATCTTCTTTTATTTGTGTTGTTTCTTCTTTGTTTGGTTGTTTATCCTCTTGTCCTTTATCTTCTTCTTTTTTTTGAGTTTCTTTTTCGGTTTGCTCTTTTATTTCTTTCTTATTTTCTTTTTTGTCTTGTTTTTCCTCTTGCTTTTTGTTTTCATTCTTTTCTTGTTTTTCTTCTTTTTTGCTGTCTTGTTCTTCGTTTTTCTCTTCTTCTTTTTTTGTATTTTCTATTTTTCTTGCCTCATTTTTAATATTGATAATTGGTATGTTAGCATATAATGCAGGTGCTCCATTAGTTCCATCTTCATTTTCTTTGTTTGTTAGTCTTACATCTATTGCACTTTCATCTACATCTATATATTTTTTTATTACTTCTATAATTTCTTGTTTCATTAATTCTAAAAAGTCAGCTGATACATTTGCTCTATCTTGCATTAATACTAAATGTAGTCTTTCTTTTGCTGCTTCTCTTGAATTAGTTGGTTTATTATCTTGTTTTTTGTTAAATTTATTAAAAAATTTCATTATGTTTTCAAACATTGCCCTTATTTACCTCCAATTGTATTGAGGACTTTTCCTCTTGCTTTTTTATTATTTTTTAAATAGTCTTTTTATTCTTGCAAAAAAACCTTTTTCTCTACCGGGTATGGTAACTTCTATTTTTTCACCTAATACTCTTTTGGCAATTTCAATATAGGCTTTTCCTGATGGTGCTTTTCTGTTTTGAATAACAGGTTCACCTTTATTAGTTTGGGTAATGATGTATTCATCATCTGGAACTACACCAATTAAGTCTATAGATAATAAATCTACAATATCATCTACATCCATCATTTCACCTTTTTTTACCATATTAGGTCTAATTCTATTGATGACTAATTCTGGATTTTTAATTTCAGATGATTCTAATAATCCAATGATTCTATCTGCATCTCTGATTGCTGATATTTCTGCTGTTGTTACTACAATGGCACGATTTGCTCCTGCTATTGCATTTTTGAAACCTTGCTCTATTCCTGCTGGACAATCTATTAATATATAATCAAATTCTTCTTTTAGTTTGTTTACAAGATTTCTCATTTGTTCTTCATTTACTGCGCTTTTATCTCTCGTTTGGGCTGCTGGTAGTAGGTATAATTCTTTAAATCTTTTATCTTTTATTAAAGCTTGTCTTAGTTTACATTTTTCTTCTACAACGTCTACAATGTCATATACTATTCTATTTTCTAATCCCATAACAACGTCTAAATTACGTAGTCCGATATCAGTATCTATTAGAACTACTTTTTTACCTTCTAATGCTAAACTAGATCCTAAATTTGCCGTTGTTGTTGTTTTTCCTACTCCACCTTTTCCTGATGTTATTACAATTACTTCTCCCATATTTTTCCTCCTTAGGATTTAAAAACACATTTTTTAATGTTTATATCATATAACGAAACCAGCAAAAAGTCAATGAATTTTACAGTAAAATAACAAAATTATTTCTAAATTATTACAAAATCTTTACATTTTATGAAAATTAAAATTTTAAATTTTCGGTGTTATGCAAAAAAAATGTAGATTTTATCTACATTTTTTAATATGTTAAAAAATTGTTATACGATATGATGTATTTGTATTGTTTTCGTTTATTCCTACGTTTTCTCTTTTTGATAAAGAAGAATTTTCTTCGAAATATCCTCCTCTTAATGTAATTGGATTACTAATGTCATTGCTTTTTTCTAATGTTAATTCTCTTGTATTTCCAGCCAAATCATAAATATTGTTAATTACATTTGTTTTACTTGCACCTGTAGTTAATAATGCCTTTGTGTTTTTTTCTTTTAAAACAGGATTTTCTTTTGTTGCTTCTTTCCATGTGTTCGTATTATTAGTTAAGTATTTTCCATGTGTTAATATAAACTCTGAATCTAAATAATTTCCAATTTCTATACTGCTTTCTTTTATTTGTGGCTTGGTTTTTGCTTGTGAAGTTTCTAAAAATTTACATACTAAGTCCCATTGTAATCCAAACATTAAACTTCCTGTATTATCTTCTAATTCTAATTTTTGTATTAAATTTTGTGCTTGGTTACAAGTAATATAATTATAAGGATATTTGTCTATTTGACTTTTTGGTAAGCCATTTGTTGTTTGTAAAGAATCTACCGTTTCAGATGTATTTCCACTTGTTTTAGGATTTTCTAATCCTGCTTCAAATCTCGCTATATAAAAACCACCATTGTTTTTGATACTTTGTAACATCTTAGATTTTAATTCATTATATTTTTCTTGCGTTAGCCCACATCCTTGGTACCAAGTATCTTCATATCCTTCTTCTCTATATTCTTTTGTATATTCTTTCAAAGCTCCTTCTATATCTTCATCACTTATTTTATTTTCTAATATTTCTTTAGGAACTTTTATCCAAACATATTCATCTCCTGTACTTCCTTGTTTAATAACTAATCCATTATTTATTTTATTTTGATATGGTGATAGACTAACTTTAAATCCTTTTGGAATATATGCTTGTTCTCCCTCTTCATCTGTATATGTACCAGTTTTGTCATATTCATCTGACCAAGCATCTTCTGTAATACTTAAATATAATGCAATTCGATAACCTATATCATTACTTGCTTTTCCATCATCGATAATACTACGTTCTGTTACTGGGTTAGTATCTCCATTTTCTAAATAGCTTCCGACCTCTTGCAACTTTTCCTGTTTCTCCATATTGTTCCATTGTCCATTCTTTAACATTTCCTGCTAAATCATAAATATTTTTTATTTGATACTTATCACTACTTCCTGTTTCTATTTCCTGTGTTGATTTATAATTCCCTATTTCTGTGCTATTTGTAATATATGTTTTTTCTGTTTCATTTCCATTATATATTATTCTCATTATAGCATCCCATTGTACTCCATAACATAATGTACTTTTAACACTTGTATAGCCTTTATCTTCAGAAAATTTTTCTGCTAATTCTACAGCTCCTTGAGATGAATTTTGTGTAGTTGCTCCCCATTTCACATTAGTTTTTGGCATTACTCCTTTTTTGCTAGATGCTGTTCCCCCAGATTCAAACCTTGCAATATAAAATCCTTTGTTAATTTTGACACTTTTATACATTTCTTCTACTTGTGTTCCTTCATCTCTACCATTAGCAGTACTCTCATAATATTTTCCATTAGTTACTTGTGTTGTAATAAAATCACTTTTTCCTATTTCTTCTTTAAAATCTTGTCTTACAAACTCTGCAAAATTTTCTACGGGTATCCATACAAATTGATTTCCTTGTTTTGAATTTTCTAAATCATCTCCTTGTACATCTGATATGACAATTCCTTCTTGTTTTGTTCCACCACAATAATAAAATCCTTCTGGTATTTTTACTCCTTCTACATATCTTAAGTCTATTTTTTCTGTGTCTACATTTTTGTCATCTGTATAATAATATTTTCCATCTCCGCCAGGAACTCCTTCTGCATAAAAAATATTATGACTATTTTTATTGATGATGTATATATCTTGTAAATTATTTATTTCTTCTTGTGTCACTACTTCTTGCTCTTTTATTTTTTTATAATCTTCTCCTAAATTTAGTGTTAGCCCTTCTAATGCACTTAACTCTATTACATAAAACTCATCTAAATAATCATTTACGCCTATTATATTGTTCTTTTGTAGATTATTGATTATTTGTGTGTTTTCATATTTTACCTTTACTGGTATATCTCCATATATAGAATAATAGTTTGAAATTTTATCTCTTAAATTAGCTATGTCATTATACATATTTGTTAAATTTTTTACATACACATTGTCTTTTGCATAATATACCAATATATTTGTAATTATTATTAATATAATAATAGTAATAGCTAATGATACTAGCGAAACACCTTTATTTTGTTTCCAAATATTTTTCATCTTTTGCATTCTCCCTCCAACGTTCTTTTTTCTATAGTTTACTATTAATTTTTCTTATTTTCAATACTTTATTTAGATTTTGTATGATAATCTGATATTATATAAAACAGCTGTGAATTATAGCATTATATTTTATTGTCTAGTATATGATACTTTTTCTGCCATTTCATAAATTCTTTTTTTCATTTGTGTAGTTTTATCTTGCTGAATAACTAAAATCCATAAATATATAACAGCAAAAAAAATCGCAATATTTTCTAAGTAAAAGATAGCAATACTAGCAATTAAAGTTAATATTATAGTTGTGATAAAAGAAATCGTGTAACTGTACTTAATTGCTTTTTTTCTACCTATAAATATATGTAATATACATTTTATAATTCTTCCACCATCTAATGGATAAACTGGTAATATATTAAATATTATCAATAATATATTTGTATAGATTATAATAAGAATTTGCCATATATTTCCTTTCATGTTTAATGCTATGATAATAATTATTAAATTTGTAATAGGTCCTGCTAAAGCTATTATGAATTTTTTTATTTCTAATAAGTTAGCTTTTTTAATTTTTTTATTATAATCTTTTGTTGTTAATCTAAAATTAATAGAAAATCCAAATGGTTTTATTTCTATTTTTTCTGGTTTCATTCCTAATAATAATCCAGCAAGTAAATGTCCCATTTCATGTATCATGGCAAAGAGCATTAGACAAGCATAAATGTGAATTTGTTTTGTAAAATAAAATAGTACTAACAAAATAAATATTTTTAAATCAATTTTAAAGCTCATTACTTTTTCTCCTTTTGTTATAGTTCTAGTATTTTTTGTGGGTCTATTATTCTTTCTTGTATTCTTATTTCAAAATGTAAATGTGGTCCGAGTAGAATTACCTGTTGAACCAACTTCTGCTATTTCTTGTCCTTGTTTTACATGTTCTCCTTGCTTTACATATAAGTTATTACAATGTGCATAAATAATACTTACTTCTCCGATTTGTATTTTTAGATGTTTTCCGTAATCTCCCTCTTCAGAAGCTAATACTACCTCTCCATCTGTTGCAGATAAAATCTTTGTTCCTATATTAGCTGCAATATCTGTTCCTGTATGGTTTTTAGGCACACTCCCTGTTGCATTCTCTCTTTGTCCAAAAGGAGAACTAATTGTTCCTTCTACTGGTTTAATGAAAGATGTTGTATTTTTAATCTTTAATATATCTTGTTCTTCTTGTGATATTGGTTGTTGTTGTTGTACTTCTGGATTAGTTTCTTGATTTTGTTCTTGCACTATTTGTTCTTGATTTTCGTTCGTTTCTGCAGGTGATGTTATTTCTTCTGCTCCTCCAATTCCTTCTTGTTTGGTTTGTTCTTCTTTTTGTGGAATCCAGCTTATGATTTGTTCTTTGATATTTTCATAGATTTGACTAAAATTGGTGTCATAAGAAAGTAATTCATTTACTTTTTTTAAAAATTCTTCTGAAAAAACATAATTACTATTTTGTATGATATAAATAAAGCTATAAATAGCAACACATACTAAAATTTGGATTATCATTTTTTTTAATAGTTTTATATCTTTTTTCTCTCTTACACTTACTGTTGCAATTGGTTTTCTATTTCCTTGTTTTCTTCTTTCGTAAATTTCCTCTGCTCGTCTAATTTTTTCTTCTACTGACATAGTTCTTTCCATAAAAAAAACACCTCTTCCTTCGTTTCTTTTTAAACTATATGTGAAGTAAGAGGGTTTTATGCTTATTTTGTAAATAATATTAAAGCTTGTAGGAAAATAATGAAACTGGAAAGATAGGCATAATTTTTTAGTCTTCTATATTTTTTACTCACTTGCTTTTTATCTATTTCTTTCTTGTTTTTTTGTTTTTCAAGTTGTGAAATATATCTTGATACAATCATCTCTGCTTCTTTTAAAACATAATCACTTCCTCTTTTTTCTATATTTTCTTTATTATTTTTTTTATTATTTTCTATTTTTTGTAAATTTTTCATTTTTGCTGAACTTTTTAATATGACAATAGCTTCTTCTACTAAATTAGAAGGTACATTTTTTAATATTATCATATTTTTTAATTTACTGGCCTCCATGAATATCCTCCTTTGTTATGTATTTGTATTAGTTTTTCCATTTTTTTGAAGGTTATTCATTTTTTATTTTGTTTATTTTTTTTATTTTTGAAAAAAAACCTGAAAATACTATAAATAGATTTTTTCAGGTTTTTATATTTACTTCTTTTTAGTCTATTTTTTCTATATCAATTCTTGCCTTTTCATATTCGATATCCTCGATAGATACACCTGCTAATTTTAATGTATCTCCTGCATTTAATCTTAAAATGACTGTACTTGTTAATGTGATACGATTATTTACTAAGTCCTCTAATACTGGTCCATCGTTAAAAGTGCTATCTATGATAGTATCATTTATTAGTAATGTTGCATTAAAATTAAAAGAGCCTGCTCCTTCTTTTATACCAAATAATTGATAAGAAATTTGATAAATTCCTGTTTCATTTACTAAAATTGTGTCACTACCTTCTTGATGTTTCAATGCTGTTCCAACTATAATCTCGTTTTGACTAAATTTTATGGTTGTTGTACCTAGTTGTGTATTATCTCCTTTTACTGCAATTGCTGTTAATATATCTTTTTGTTGATTTTCGTCGTTTATTATAATAATAGTAACTATTAGAGTAATTATTATTATCATACTTATAAAAATTGCCATACATTTTATAATACTTTTTATTTCACAGCTACAATTCATAATACTCCCCCTTCTTTATTATATGGAGTATTTCTTTTTTTGCTAATAAAGTATCTTTTCATTCATCCTTTGTACAATATAATTGATAAATAATTCCTTATATTTACTCTCTCTTAATTTTTCATACTCTTTGGTGATAGTCCTTTATAATCACAATAATTCATAAATTTTCTCCATACAAAAAACCTCCAATTTTACTGATTAATATTTAAAATATTAACCAATAAATCTTGGAAGTTTATTCTCCTAGTTTTCAAGTATATCCTATGCTGATTTTAATTCTAAGCGTAGTTTGTCAGCTATCATTGCTATAAATTCACTATTTGTTGGCTTTCCTTTACTTGCAGATATTGTGTATCCAAAAATGTTTTCTACTGCTTCTTGTTGACCTCTTCCCCATGCCACTTCTATTGCGTGACGAATGGCTCTTTCTACTCTACTTGGAGTTGTGTTATATTTAAGAGCTATTCTAGGATATAAACTTTTTGTAATTTGATTAATTACATCAATATCATTTACTACCATCATAATAGCTTCTCTTAAATATTGGTATCCTTTGATATGAGCAGGAACTCCTACTTCATGTATTAAATTAGTTACTAGTGCTTCTAAATTTTCTTCATTTTTTTGATTTTCTGGATTTATTTCAATATATTGTGTTCTACTTTCTCTACTTATAAAATTATTATTTTGTGTTGGTTTATAGAATTTCAATTCTCTAATTCTTTTAATTAATAATTCTATATCAAATGGCTTTACCACATAATATTGTGCTCCTAATTCTACTGCTTTTTGAGTGATTTTGTCTTGTCCTACGGCAGATAACATGATACTAATTGGCTTTTTGTTTGTCTTTATGATGTTTAGTTTTTCTAAAACTCCTAAACCATCTAGATGTGGCATAATAACATCTAATAAAAGTACATCAGGCATAGTATTTGTTACAATGTCAATAGCCTCTGCTCCGTCTTTCGCAATTCCGATTACTTCCATATCATCTTGTCCTTCTATATATTTAGCTAGTGTATTGCTAAAATCTTGATTATCATCAGCTATTACTACTGATATTTTTTCTTTCATCATTTGTTCTCCCTCCTAAAAAAAATAACTGTAAAAAATTTACAGTCTGATTATATGTTTTTATTCGAGGAAAAGCAATGATAATTGTAAAATTTTTCCATTTATTTTATAAAAAGCCAATTTTTATATACTTTTTGTTACATATTTTTTGGATAATTTTTGTATATCTTTTAAAATGATTTTTTTTGTTTCATAATTTACCATTAGTTTTTTTATTATTTCTTCTTCTGCTTCTATTTTACAAATAATATTTTCATTATATTGTATATTTGTGATAATAATTTGGTTGTTTTTACAGTAATATTTAAAATTTTCGAAATAATTGTAATCTAATGTAACTTCTAATTCTTCCCCTTCACATTTAAAAACCAACTCGCTTTTTTCAATCGCTTTTAAAAGACTTTCTGAATATGCTCTTACTAATCCTCCTGTTCCTAACAAAATCCCTCCAAAATATCTCGTAACAACAACTAATATATTATTTAAGTTGTTTTTCTGCAAAATATTTAACATTGGTGCTCCAGCTGTTCCAGATGGTTCACCGTCGTCACTAGCTTTTTCTATTATACTTTCATTTTCTATTACTCTATAGGCAACACAATTATGTCTTGCATCATGATATTTCTTTTTTATTTCTTTTATTAAGTGTTGTGCTTGTTCTTCTGTTTCAATATAACATAAATTAGCAATAAATTTCGATTTTTTTTCTACTATTTCTGCTATTGTATTTTCTTTAATGGTGAAAAATTCTACTTGTTTTTTTGAAATAGGTTTTGCCACTATTTTCTCCTTTCTACTTACATTCCTGCTGTATATCCAGTTGAATATGCGATTTGTAGATTGAATCCCCCTGTATAACTATCTACATCTATTATTTCTCCTGCGAAATACAAATTTTTTACCAACTTAGATTCCATTGTTTTAGGGTTAATTTCTTTTATATTAATTCCTCCACTTGTGATAATTGCTTCTTCTATTGGTCTTGTTCCTTTTATTGTCATTTCAAAATTTTTTAGTATTTCTCCTAATTTTTTTCTTTCTTCTTTTGTTATTTCATTTACTTTTTTCTGTGCTGGAATTCCACTTCTTTGTATTATAATAGGAATTAATTTCTGTGGCAATAATTTGTCTAAACTATTTTTGAATTCTTTATTTTTATATTCTTCAAAATCTCTTCTGATTCTTTCATCTAATTTTTCTAATGTTAATGCTGGTTTAAAATCAATTTTTAATATAATTTCTTTTTCTCGGTATTTGTCTTCTATTTTTGACTCCCTTACTAAATGTGCAGAACCACTTAAAATGATAGGTCCTGATACCCCAAAATGTGTAAATAACATTTCGCCAAAATCTTCATAAATGAATTTATTTTTTTCTTTGTCTACTAACTTTACTTTTACATTTTTTAGGCTTAATCCTTGTAATTTTTTGCATTCTTCTTTTTCATAACATTCTAAAGGAACCAAAGAAGGTTTTATGTCTGTAACAGTATGCCCTAATGCTTTTGCCATTTTATATCCATCTCCGGCTAGAACCTGTTAATGGATAGCTTTTTCCTCCTGTTGCTAAGATTATTTTATCTGCTTCAATATTTTGATTTTGTGTTTTTACTCCAATTGCCTTTTTTATTCCTATATCTTCTTGTAATATAATTTTTTCTACTTTTGTATGGTATCTAATTTCTACTTTTAACTCTTTTAGTTTTTGAATAAAACAATTTAAAACATCTTGTGATTTATCTGTTATTGGAAATATTCTGTTTCCTCTTTCTTCTTTTACTTCTAATCCCTGTTTTTTTAAAAATTCAATGATGTCTTGATTAGTAAAGTTTTGATAACAGCTATGTAAAAACTTCCCATTTCCTGGTGTATTTTTGATAAATTCCTCTATTGGTAAAGAAGATGTAATATTACATCTTCCTTTTCCTGTTATTAATAGCTTTCTTCCTAAAGATTGCATTTTTTCTAGTAAAATTACTTTATTTCCTTTTTGACTAGCAGAAATGGCAGCCATCATTCCTGCCGCTCCTCCACCTATGATTACTACTTTCATTTCTATTTTCCTTTTTTTATTTTTTTGTCAATTTATTGTTTTAGTTTTTTGCATTTTTGCTTGTTTTGGAATGATTTGTATTGTTTTCTTTTTTTGTATCTTGTGTCGTTTTAGTCGTTTTAGTCTTTTTCTCTGTTTTTTTCTGTGTGTTTGATTTTGTAGCATTTCCTTTATTTTTTTCTTGTTTTTTACCAGTTTTTGCATTTTTTTCTTGGTTCGTTTTTGTTTCTTTGCTTTCAACATTATTTTTCTTTTGAGATTGTTTTGATTTTGTTTCTTTTTTATCTTTTTCTGAACTATTTCCTTTGTTTTTATTTTTTGATGCTTGTTTTTCTTTTGGCTCATTTCCATTTAAATATCCAATGTCATTTTTCTGTGCTTCTTTCATATATCTATCTAATTCATCTTCTATACTTTCTTGTGGTTCTTCTAAGATAAAGTTTTCATCCCATTCAATAGCATTTTGTTCCTCATTTTTTTCTGTTTCGCTTTTTGTTTCTTCTGGTTTCTTTATTTCTTCTGGTTCTTCTATGTTTATCTTTTCTATCTCATTTTCTTGGTTTATTTTATCTGTGAATTCCTCTTCTTCCATATTCCATTCTTCTTCATTCTTTATCTCTTCACTTTCTATTTTTTCTACTTGTTCTTCATCATTTTCTTCTGAAGAATTTACTGTTTTGAAAAGATCTGTATATTCTGCTTGAGAATGTTTTATTGTTTTTTGCTTTTCTTTTATTTCTTTTTTAGCTATTTTTTGTGCCTCTTTTCTCTCTTTTTCTACTCTTTTTTCTTCTATTCTTTGTTCTCTTCCACCGAATATTAAAATTGCTATTATTAAAATAATTAATACTAATAGAACTAAAACAATCATTTTTTACCATCCTTTCTAAAATCTTTTGTTTTCTTATTTATTTTTAATATACCATGGTTTGTAATCTATTATTCATTATTTGTTTTTGTATTTTCCATTTCTTCAATGGCTTTTAAAATTCCCATTTTTCCATAGTCATATGTAAGTCCACCTTGTAAATATGCAATATATGGTTCTCTTAACGGTCCATCACAACTAAGTTCAATGGTAGAACCTTGTGTAAAAGTTCCAGCAGCCATAATAACTTTATCTTCATATCCCCCCATATCTCCTGGATAAGGTATAACATGAGAATCTATTGGTGAACCTTTTTGTATTCCTTGACAGAATTTAACTAATTTTTCTTTTGTCCCTAATGCAATTGTTTGTACAATATCTGCTCTTGTTTCTAAATAATTTGGTTCCACTTGATATCCTAATCTTTGTAAAATTCTGCTTGCAAATACTGCTGTTTTTAAACTGCTTGCTACTACACTAGGAGCAAAGAATAGTCCTTTTAATAGTAAAGGATTTTGATTTAAAGATGGTCCTATTTCTTTTCCTATTCCTGGTGATGTTAATCTTTCAGCACATAGTTTTATTAATTCTTTTTTCCCTACAATGTAAGCACCAGAAGTTGCAATTCCTGCTCCTAAGTTTTTCATTAATGAACCGAACTACTATATCTGCCCCAATTTCTATGGGTTCTTTTTCTTGTACAAATTCTCCATAACAATTATCTACCATAATAATAACATTAGTATTTACTTCTCTAATTGCTTTTATTACTTTTTCTATTTTTTCAATAGTTAGACTTTTTCTAGTAGAATATCCTCTTGACCTTTGTATTTCGATTAATTTAATATCTTGTTTTTGAATTCTTTCTTGTATTTTCGGAATATCAAAGTCATTGTTTATTAAATCTATTTGTTCATAATGTATTCCATAGGCTTTTAGCGAACTTTTACTTACTTCTTTTCCAATCCCAATTACTGTTTGTAAAGTATCATAAGGTTCTCCAGATATGCTTAGCATAGTTTCATTTGGTCTTAAAAGTGCTGATAAAGTAATTGCTAATGCATGAGTACCAGAAATTAATTGAGTTCTTACTAGGCTATCTTCTGCTTTAAATATATTTGCATAAATTTCTTCTATTTTGTTTCTTCCTGGTTCATCAATTCCATATCCTGTTGAAGAATATAAATGAGATTCTTGCAAATCACATTTCCAAAATGCTTCTAACACTTTTTGACTATTTTTTTCACATATAGCATCAATTTTATCAAATTGTGCTTTGATTTCTTGTTCTACTTCCTTTTTTAACTTTTCTAATTTTTCGTTCATTTTTTCTCCTATATATTATATTTTCTAGTACAATTTTACTATATTAACTTTTAAAAAGCAAGTATAAATCAGCTGTGAATTGTAACTAATTGTTTCTAAACTTTATAAAAACCCATTCATTGCTAGTTGTGCATTGAATGGGTTTTATTTTCTATTTGAAATTAATTTTGTGCATATGGAAGTATTGCAATATGTCTTGCTCTTTTTACTGCTGTTGTAATATCTCTTTGATGTTTACTACATGCACCTGTTGTTCTTCTTGGTAAGATTTTTCCTTTATCATTAATGAATTTTCTTAATTGTTCAGGATTTTTGTAATCTAAAACAAAGTTTTTGTCACTACATAATAGACAAACTTTTTTTCTTTGTTTTCTAAATCTTGGATTGTAATCTTCATCATAGTTTTTATTATTTCTTTTATTTTGTTTCTTATCAGCCATTTCTTTTTCCCCTCCTTATTTGTTAGAATGGTAAATCATCATTAGAAGAAGACATATCAAAGTCTGCACCCATACTTCCTGGGGCAGTGTTTCCAAATGTGTTCTCAAAAGTATTATTTCCTGCATCTTGTTCTCTTTTGCTATCTGCAAAATAAGCTTCTTCTGCTACTACTTCTGTTACATAGTGTTTGGTTCCTTGGTCATCATCCCAAGTTCTTGTTTGTATTCTTCCAATAACTCCTACTTGTTGACCTTTTTTAAAGTATTTGCTACAAAATTCTCCCAATTTGCTCCAAGCAACAACATTGATAAAGTCTGCTTGTCTTTCTTCTCCTTGTCTTACAAATCTTCTATTTACTGCTAGACTAAAAGAAGATACTAATGTATTATTGGTTTGTGTATATCTTGTTTCAGGATCTCTTGTAAGTCTTCCCATTAAAATTACTTTATTCATTTTTTATCACCCTTCTTTACTACTTATAAAGGCCCCTTCTTTATTTTTTTTGTTTTTAGTCTTATTTTGACTTTTAGGTTTCCCCCTAGTTCACTGTTTTTTCCATTATTTTTTTACAACAATGAATTTCATGATTTCATCTGTAATCCTATAAACTCTTTCAAGTTCTGCGATAGAATCTGGTTTTGCTTCGAAATTAAATAATAAATAAATTCCTTCTTTGCATTTTTTTATTTCATATGCAAGTGTTTTTTTACCCATATTTTCTACAGATTCTACTTTTCCATTTGCATTGATTAATCCTGTAAATTTTTCTTCTAAAGCTTTTAAACCTGCTTCATCTACATTTGGATTAACAATGATAATACTTTCGTATTTGTTCATTGATTTCACCTCCCTTTGGATTTATAACCTACATTTTCTGTAAGTAGGGGCTAAAAATATTTTTTTATTTTTAGCATGGGTATTTTATCACATTTTGAATGGTTTTGCAAGCTTTTTTTCAAACTTGGCATTCAAACCTGGAACCAATGCCAAATTTTGATTTGTTTTTTTCTGTAATTCTATAATTGGTATTGGTAAAATAGAAATTCCTAATGTTATGAACCATTGTATTTGATTTAATGGAACTAATTTAAATATTTGTGCTAGATTAGGTACTAATACCACTATTGTTTGTACTAAAAATCCCAAAACAAAACTTCCTATTAAAAATTTATTTTCCAATATTCCAGTTTTGAAAATAGATTGTTCACTTTTTATATTGAAGCTGTGGACAAGTTCTAGTAATCCCATTGCAATAAATGCCATCGTTCTTCCTGTTTCTACTCCATAAAATTTGTTTCCAATACTAAATGCCACTAATGTAAGCATTCCTATCATAATACCTTCTGTGATAATTTTGTTCCATAATCCATCTGCAAATATTCCCTTTTTACTATTTACTGGTTTTCTTTCCATAATATCTTTTTCTGGTGGTTCTAAACCTATCGCAATTGCTGGTAAAGAATCTGTTACTAAATTAATCCATAATAACTGTATTGCAAGTAAAGGTGATTTTAATCCTAATACTAACCCCATAAATATAGTTACTATTTCTCCGATATTAGTTGCAATTAAAAAATGGATTGCTTTTTTTATATTATCATAGATATTTCTTCCTTGTTTTACTGCTTCTACAATTGTTACAAAATTATCATCTGTTAAAATCATATCTGCTGCATTTTTTGCTACATCTGTTCCATTTTTCCCCATTGCAATTCCAATATCTGCATTTTTTAGAGCAGGACTATCATTTACTCCATCTCCTGTCATGGCTACAATAGCACCTCTTTTTTGCCATGCTTTTACAATTCTTACTTTATGTTCTGGTGTTACTCTTGCAAATACAGCATAATTTTCTATCTCTCGTTCTAGTTTTTCTTGTGGTATTTTATCTAATTCTTGTCCTGCAATAGATTTATCTCCTTCTTGCAAGATTTCTAATTCTTTTGCTATTGCTTTTGCAGTTGCAATATGGTCCCCTGTAATCATTACTGTTTTTATACCTGCATTTTTACATGTTCTAACAGATTCTTTTACCCCTTCTCTTGGTGGGTCAATCATTCCAATTAATCCTATAAAATTTAAGTCCTTTTCTATTGTTTCTGAATCTATTTTATTGGGAAGTGTATCTATTTCTTTATATCCAATTGCAATCACTCTCAATGCTTTACTTGCCATTTCTAGATTTTCTTTTTGCACTTTATTTTCGTCTATGTGATGACATCTATGTAATAAAATATCTGGTGCACCTTTGGTAATAATTCTATATCTATTTCCAATTTTATGTATGGTTGTCATCATTTTTCTGTTAGAATCAAAAGGAATTTCATGTATTCTTGGCATAAGTCCATATAGCTCATCTTTGTTTTTTCCTTCTTTCATTGCTTTATTTACTAAAGCAACTTCTGTAGGTTCTCCATTTATTTTTATTCTCCCATTTTCATAGATAATGTCACAGTCTGTACACATTGTTGCTAGTTCTATTGCTAGACTAGGACTTTTGGCTCTTATTTCTACAACTTCCATTTTGTTTTGTGTTAGGGTTCCTGTTTTGTCAGAACATATTACATTACTACTTCCTAATGTCTCTACTGCTGGTAATTTTCTGATAATACTATTCTTTTTTGCCATTTTCGTGACTCCAATAGATAGCATTATAGTAACAATTGCTGGTAATCCTTCTGGAATTGCAGCTACAGCTAATCCTACTGATGTCATAAACATTTCCATTGGTTCTATTTTTTTGATAATTCCAATAATGAAAATAATAATACAAATAGCTAAACATACTATTCCCAACACTTTTCCCACTTGTCCTAGTTTTTTTTGAATCGGTGTTTGAGGCGCTTCATTTTCTATCATCATATTAGCAATTTTTCCTACTTTTGTATCCATTCCTGTTTGTGTAACAACTGCCTTTCCATGTCCATTTACAATAACAGTAGACATGAATGCCATATTTTTCATATCTCCTAATGTTTCTTTTGTTCGACAAATTTTATTTGCATCTTTTAAAATGGGTTCTGTTTCTCCTGTTAGACTGGATTCTTCTATTTTTAACTGAAAAGTTTCTATTAATCTCACATCTGCTGGTACAAAATTTCCTGCTTCTAGTATGATAATATCTCCCGGAACTAGTTCTTCTGCATTAATTTCTTTTGTTATCCCTTCTCTTATCACTTTTGCTTTTGGTGGTGTCATCTCTTTTAATGCTTCAATTGATTTTTCTGCTTTTGCCTCTTGTATTACCCCCATAATGGCATTTAAGATGACAATTGCAATAATAATAATAGCATCAAAATAGTCATTTTCTCCTTGTATATAAGATATTCCTGCTGATACAATAGATGCTATAATTAATATTATAATCATAAAATCATTGAATTGTTTGATAAATTTAATCACAAAACTTTCCTTTGGTTTGTCTTTTATTTTATTTTTGCCATATTTAGCTTGTCTTATTTCTACCTCTTCTTTTGTTAATCCTATTTTTTCATTGGCATTTAATTTTTTCAAAACCTCTTCTTTTCTTAAAGTTTCCCACATATATCTTCTCTCCTTTGTACATAGTTTAGTTCATTATATGTGGCTTGTACTTTTTTATTCCTATTTTTTAGAGTATTATTTTTATAGATATGTATTCTTCTTTTTATGTTTATGTACTATTATCTGTTCATACTTTTATTAAAAAAACCCTGTTATATTAAGATGGAATATGTCAAAGTAGCTTAATTAATATCATTATAAGTGATATTTTGTCATTTTACATGTATTGAATTTTTTGAAATAAAATTAGAAAATATGGATAAAAAAGGAGAATTATATGGAAAAGCTAGAATCAGATGAACTATTTCATTTAATAGGTCTTAATATTAAATATTATAGAAAATTATATAATTTGAAAAAAGGAAAAATGACACAAGAAAAGCTGGCAGAACTTGCTGATGTATCTACTGCTTTAATCGGAAATTTGGAAAGTGAAAAAATTCACCAAGGAATTAGTATTTATACTCTATGGAAAATTAGCAAAGTTTTAGATGTTCCTATTGAAAATTTTTTTGATGATTCTAATTTTGAAGATAGGATTTTAAATGCATAAATTTACTTATTCATAAACATTTATATGTTTATTTTTTTTGTGTTGTTCCATGTTGGGTTGGCATTGGTTCCAGGTTTGGGTTGGCATTGGTTCCAGGTATGGATGCCAAATTTTTGTTAAAAATTTGGCATC
>CALXME010000020.1 GCA_944389395.1 uncultured Clostridia bacterium
TTAGGCTGAATTTTTCTATTCTTTTTATATTTCATTATTCAAAGATTCATAGTATTTATATTTTTGGTCTATTGCTTTTGTTTTCAATGTTGCATATAATTCTGCAATAGTTGCTGCATTATATGGGTTTACATAGAAAATACTTAATATCCCTAGTGTTAGTACAGATAAGAAGTTCCATCCAAAAAACGACATATCTAAAATGAAAGTTTTCCATTTGTTTCCTTTCATCATTTGCTTAGATAGTTCAAATGCTTCTTTTCTTTTTATTCTTGGATTTTCTGCTAAAATGTAAGGAATCATTCTATATTCATAAGTTTTAATTACTCCTCCAATTATTGTTAAATACCATAATGCATTGTATATATTTCTTAGAAACATGGTTATTGCTATATTTAATAAATTTCCTTTTTGAAATATTACTTTTATTTCTCCTATTTTGGCATTATTGTTCCTTGCTTTTAAAAAATATCTTTTTCCTCCTACAATTAATGGATCTGCAATAAATACTATAAATAGAAAAGCTAGTATTGCTCCTATTATCAGGATGGTTCCTATTGCTGTTCTATTTATTTGAAATGAGTTTATTGCATCCCATATTTTAAAAATGTATTTTTGTGATTTTGTTGCACTATTTAAATTGGCTTCTATAGCTTTTATAATATTAATTTGTGTATCATTTAATGTTTCTTTTATATTTTCTTCAATTTCTATATTTTCTATTATATTTTGATGATTTATAAAAAAATTAGGTCTTAGTGATTCATCTTGCTTTATTATTATAGATGTTCCAAATTCACCAGTTAATAATGCTACTAAAAAACAGGTAACGACTGCTGTCCAATAGTTTCTTTTTACAACTTCTTTTGCTCTTGCTTTTAATTCTTTTCTATCCCACATTCCTATTTTCTCCTACCTTTAATTTACATATTTATTATAAATCAAATCGTTTTTGTTGGCAACCCTATTTTGTATTAAAATTTTGCTACCTTTTATGATGAATAAATATAATAACAAAAAAGGAAATACCTCATTATATTTCCCTTTTATCTTAATTCTTTTCTATATATCTTATAATCACTCATACAATATTCTACTAAATTCCAAAATTTTGTAGAATGATTCATTTCTTTCAAATGGCATAATTCATGTAATACTACATATTCTATTGCTTCCTTAGATTTATTAGCGAGTTTTGCATTGATAGTAATGTTTCTATTACTAGAACAACTTCCCCATGCATATTTTATATCTTTTATTCTAATTTTATTGGGGTAAACCTTTAAATAGTTTGCATATTTTTTTATTGCCATTTGAACTGTACTTTTTAAGTTTTCTAACTTTTGCGGTGTAATTGGCTCTTCTTTTGGTTTTTGTTGCTCTTTTTCTAAAGTTTCTTTGAGCCATTTAGCCTTTTTTTGTACAATTTCTTGTATGTTTTTTTCTTTCATTTTATTAGGTGCTTTTACAATTACTTCACCATTTTTAATTTGAATATATAAGTTTTTTATTTTCTTTTTTTGAATTTTATAAGTGATTTTTTTATCTCCATATTGTATAATTTCCATTTTTATTTACTTTCTTCTTTCATTTATTTTCTTGATTATATTTTAATTTAAAATTAGTGTCAATAATTTTTCTTTATTTAAACTTAATCTTATTTCCTATATCTAATTTACCAGCTCTTGTAACAGATTGGTAACCATATTTTTCTTTTAAGCTATCTATTACTTTATCTAATTTTTCTTGTTTTTTACTATTTTCATTTTGAAATAGAGATAATTGTTTTTCTTCTTTTTCTATTAAATTATCTATCCTCACTCCCACTAGTCTAATTGGTTTTGGTGTTTGATACATTTGTTCTAATAATTCTTTTGCTTTTTGATAGATATCTTTTGTATTTGCTGTTGCTTCCATTAATTTTCCTTGATGAGAAGTATCTTCAAAATCTTTTGTTCTTAATTGAACACTTACTGTTGTTCCTAATAATTCATATTTTCTAAGGCGATATGTACTTTGTTCTACTAATGCTAGTAGAATTTCTTCTAATTTTTCTATTTGTGTTATATTAATTGGTAAAGTTGTGGAATTTCCTATTCCTTTTGGTTTTTCTGGTTTGTATTTTACTTCTGTATTATCTATTCCGTTTGCATATTCCCACATTTGAATACCATGTTTTCCAAATTTTTTTTCTAATATTTTTTTGTCAGAATTTGCTAAATCTCTGATTGTTTTAATATGCATGTTGTATAATTTGGGTACTGTTTTTTTCCCTAACATGAATAATTCTGATATTGGTAATGGCCACATTTTAGTGGAAATTTCGTTTTCGAATAAAGTATGTACTTTATCTGGTTTAGTAAAATCAGATGCCATTTTTGCAAGTAATTTGTTATGTGCTACTCCTACATTAACTGTAAATCCTAGTTCTTCTCTTACTCTTTTGTTGATTTCTTTTGCTTTGTTTAATAAAGTATCTTTCATGAGATATTGTGTCATATCTAAAAAACATTCATCTATACTAAATCTTTCGATTTTATCGGTATATTCTAATAAAAGATGATATAGCTGTTCTGAATATTTTTTATAAATTGGATAATTAGATGGAAAAATCTGTACACCTGGGCATTTTATTCTGGCTTGATATATTGTTTCTGCTGTTTTGACTCCACATTCTTTGGCTTTCATACTTTTGGCAAGCACTATTCCAGATCTTTTACTTTCATCTCCTCCAATAATGGCAGGAATATTTCTAATATCTATTTTGCTTCCTTGTTTTAACATTTCTACTGCCGTCCAACTTAAAAAAGCATTATTCACATCTACATGTAATATTTGTCTTTCCATTTTTATCATCTCCAAACTTATTATAGAATTTTTGTTTGGTTTTGTCAAGAAAATATTAACCTATATTGTTCCATTTTTCTATGTCTTTTATTATAAATTCTTCTATTTTTTCTTTGTTTTTTTCTAAGTTTTCTCTAATATTAGTTGCTCGTATTGGTATGATTTCTCTTTTTTCATCTACTCTTCTATCAATAATATTTAAATATTTTGCTACTTTTTCTCCGTATTTTTCGCTACTGTAAAAATGTGTACAATTTAGATTTTGAATAATAGGTAGCAAATAGTCCATTTGTATTTTAACACTTTTTTCATCTAATCCATATTGTTTTGGTGGATGATAAGCATATAATATTTCTACTTGTGGATATAATTTTTTTATCCAATTTGCTCTTGTTTTTATTGGTATGTTTATGACATCTGTTTCATAGATGACAATATAAAATTTATCCATTTCTTTTAGAGCTGTTTCAATTAAGTATTGATGTCCTTTGTGTAATGGTGCAAATTTCCCGATAGTGAACCCTATTTTTTCTTCTTTTTCGTTTTGTTTCATTTATTTTCACTTCTTCCTTTAGGAAATAGTTTTCTTTTTTGAATACGATAAGTTACTTTGCTAACTAATGTAGTAGGAGCTAGTTTTATTCCTATTTTTGCAAGTTTTATATCGATTCCTGGTATGATATAGAATTTTCCTTTTTCTAATTTTTGAATAGCATATTTTGCAACTTTTATACTATTTGCTTCTCTGATTTGAAATTTCACATTGGCAACTTTGCTAAAGTTGGTATGCACAGGTCCTGGACATAATATACTGATTTGAACTTTTGATTTTTCTTTTTTTAATTCTTCTCTGATAGCTTCTGATAATCTTACTACATAAGCTTTTGTAGCATAATATGTTGCCATTAATGGTCCTGGCATAAACCCTGCAATAGATGCTACATTTAGTATTTTTCCGCTATTTTTTTCTTTCATATCGGTTAGATATAATTTTGTTAAAATGTGATACGCTATGATGTTAGTTTGTACCATGTTGATTTCTTTTTGCAAAGATGTTTTGGTGAAATCTCCACAATCTCCAAATCCTGCATTATTGATTAATATATCCACATTTTGTACTTTTTTGTGGAGTTCTATGCAATTCTCTTCTCTTGATAAATCCATTGCTATTACTTCTACTTTTATTTTATTTTTTTCTTCTAATTCTTTGGCTAATTTTTGGAGTTCTTCTTCATTTCTGGCAACGATTACTAAATTATTCCCTTTGCTTGCCATGATTTTTGCCATGTCTTTTCCTATTCCAGAAGATGCTCCTGTGATTAAAACTTTCATTTCTTTCTCCTTTTTTTCTTATTTTATTATATTTTTTCTATTCTTGCAAATTTTATTCTGAAATATTTTTACTTTCATTTAGTAGTCGCATAGAGGGTATGTGTAAATATCTTATCCATTTAGTTAACATAGAATAAAATAGATGATAGAGGTGAAAGTATGCTTTATTTTAGAATTGAAGAGTTGTTGAAGAAAAAGAATAAATCTAAATATTGGCTTTGCCAAAATATGAATATTACTTCTCATAATTTGAATCGTGTGATTCGTGGAGAAACTACTTCTATTTCTTTTAAGTATTTAGAAGAACTTTGTGAGTTTTTAGATTGTTCTTTGGATGAATTGATTGAGATGGATAAAAAGGCTTAGAAAAAAGTATATTCAAGTTTTTATTACTTGGATATACTTTTGTAATCACTAATGCAATTAATGTAATTCCTATCTCATTTCTTTTCATTTGTTTTCCTCCTTTTTGGTTACTTATAAATACCTTATATGTATATTTTATATTTTCTTATAGTATTTGTAAATACCTCATTAATTTTTTTCTAATATTAGTATTGCCTATTTTATTCTTTTTAAACTTTTTGCAAAAAAATAAAGGTTAAATCAACCTTTATTTTTCTATGTTTTATATATGTTTCTTTACTTCTGCAAATATCTCTTCATGTATATCTTCAATTGTTCTAATTTGAGATTCCTTTACACATTGAATTTCATACCATTTATATTCTTTTGCTACTTCACAAGCTGCATGATAAGCATCTATCAAATGATTTTTATCACTTTCGTGAATGTCTTTTTTAGTTTCATGTGTAAATTTATTTTCTCTATTTTCCATTAATTGAATTGATTTTTCTACTGGCATGTTTAGAAAAAATACTTCTGTTGGAATAGGTAATCCATATAAATTAAATTCAAAATCCCATAACCAATCTAAAAATTTTTTTCTTTCTTCTTTATTCTCAATTTTTCCAGCTTGATGTACCATATTGGCTGTTGTATATCTATCTGCTAAAATAATTCCACCATTTTCATAATATTTTTTAAATCCTGTTTGAAAGGTGGCATATCTATCTACCGCATAAAAAGTAGATGCAATATATGGACTGATTTCTTTTGCATTTTTTCCAAATTCTCCTGATAAATACATTTTCACTAATGATGAACTTGGGCTATCATAATTGGGAAAACTTACTGTTTGATATTCTACACCTTCTTTTGTTAATCTTTCTTGTAGTTTTGTAAATTGTGTTTGTTTTCCGCTTCCATCTGTTCCATCTATTACAAATAATTTTCCCATTTTATTTCTCCTCTTTTTTATTTTCTTTTTTGTCTTTTTTATTTGTCATCTATTTACATTATTTATGCTCTTGATTTTCTTTTTCCATCCAATCTTTTCCATCTACTACTCTTGTTACCATCATAGAAGAAACTGTATCTCCAACTACATTTAACATAGTTGCAGGTGGGTCTATAATGGTTGCTATAATAGTTAAAATCGGTAATGCTGCTACTGGATATCCCATCATACTAATAATTAACATTTCAGAAATAGTTCCTCCTCCAATTGGAACAGCTGTAATTAATAGATTAGCAAGTAATGCAACTCCTAATACTCCGAATATATCTCCTGCTGTTGCAACACTAGTTCCAAATAGACATACTAAAAACATGATTTTAAATACTGAACCAATGATAGAACCATCTTTGTGAAAACTACTTCCTAATGGAATTGTTGTTTCTGCTATATCATCTGGCACTCCCATTTTTTTACTACTTTCAATGTTAATTGGAATAGTTGCTGCACTAGAACATGTTGCAAGTGCAGTCAATGTTGGAGGAAGTGCATTTTTCCAAAAGGCTTTTATTCCTTTTTTTCTTCCTGCCATCCATGCATAAATGGTATACATGACAAAATAGAATATAACTGTTACTACTGTATATATTACAAATGTTTTTAAATATCCTACTGCAATAGAAGCTCCAAAACTTCCTATTAGACTTGCAAAATAACATCCTAATCCAATTGGTGCATAATACATAATGATTTTTATTATATTATGTACTATATTATTTGCAGATTCTAAAAAGTCCATAACTGGTTTTGCTTTTTCTCCTGTCATATTCATTGCTATTCCAAAGATAATAGAAAATACTAATAATGCAATAATATTTTCTTTTGAAAGTAATTTTGAAAAATCATTTACAGTTAATAAGTTTACTGTCCTATCTGCAATACTCATTTCCTCTTCTTCTGTTTCTTTTTCTTCTGTTGTTTCTTCCATAGAAGCACGTATTGTTTCTCCATCTTCAGGTTCTACTAATTTGACAAAATAGGTGCTTGCAAATCCAATTAGTACTGCTATGATAGATGTGAATATAAATACTCCTACTATGGTTATCATGATTTTGCCTAATCTTTTTGGTGTTTTCATTTTTGCAATAGATGTGGTTATTGTTAAAAAGATGAGTGGGATAATGATGACTAATAAAAGATTTAAGAATAAATCTCCAAAAGGACTAAGAATAGTTGCTTTTTCTTGGAATATGATTCCTACAATAGCGCCAACAATGATTGCAACTAATAAAATAATTGTTGACTTGTAATTAGATAAAAATTTTTTCATAATACTACCTCTTTTCTAAAAGAAAGGCAACTAAAAATATAGTTATATTTTTAGGATTTTTCTTATTATATATTATTATGATGTCTTTTACAATATTATTTCTTATTTTTTAACTTTATTATTGTAATCGACAGTAATATTTTTTATTTTTTAGCATATACTAATAGAAACTTGGTATTGCACAAAAAATGCAATCAATTTTTAAGATATACTACATAGAAAATTTTGTAACATTATAAAATTCCTTGAAACTATTGACAAATTCATTTAGAAGTTGTATACTTAGTAAGTCGATATATCGCGGAGTGGAGCAGTTGGCAGCTCGTTGGGCTCATAACCCAAAGGTCGCAAGTTCGAGTCTTGCCTCCGCAACCAGATGAATATCAAGCATTTGTTATTTTAACAAATGCTTTTCTAATATCTTTTCATACTATAGGAGGATTATTTATGGAAGAATGTAAGATACAAAATTTATATGACTTATCTCAAACAATTGCTTCATCTTTATTTAAGGATGTTACTTATCCTTGGGAAGTCTTACCAAAAATTAAAGATTTTATTATTACTTTAGGAAATACTTTAGCACCTGATGTCTATGAAAAAAGAGGAGAAAATATATGGATTGCAAAATCTGCTAAAATTGCTCCAACTGCCTCTATTTCTGGTCCAGCCATTATTGGTGAAGAAACAGAAATTAGACATTGTGCTTTTATTCGTGGAAATGCTATTATAGGAAATAATTGTGTTGTTGGTAATTCTACAGAACTTAAAAATGTTATTTTGTTTAATAATGTTCAAGTTCCCCATTACAATTATGTTGGTGATTCTATTTTGGGTTATCGTTCTCATATGGGTGCAGGTTCTATTACATCTAATGTAAAATCTGATAAAACATTAGTTATAGTAAAAAATCAAGTTGAATCTATAGAAACAGGTTTGAAAAAATTCGGAGCTATGCTTGGAGATAACGTGGAAGTAGGTTGTAATTCTGTTTTGAATCCTGGAACTGTAATTGGTAAAAATTCTAATATTTATCCTCTATCTTGTGTGAGAGGTGTTGTTCCAGAAAATAGTATTTATAAGAATCAAAATGAAATCGTAACAAAAAAATAAATAAAAGCCCTAAATATTATCATATTATTTTGAATTACTTTCTATATTATATTTATTATGAAAGTTGCGACACACAAAGTATGAAAAATAATATCATAATACTTAGGGCTTATTGTGATTTTCCTTATCTTAAAAATCCTTTAATAATTTCTTCTTCTGCTTCTTTTTCAGAAAGTCCCAATGTCATCAATTTAATTAACTGTTCTCCTGCAATTTTTCCGATTGCTGCTTCATGTATTAAATTTGCTTCTACATTATTTGCTGTAATTTCTGGAGTTGCTGTCACTTTTGCATTGTCTTTAATAATGGCATCACATTCACTATGTGCAAAACATTTATTATTTCCATATATTTTAGATACAAAAAATTGCTCTGAATCTTCTGTTGCAACAGACCTTGAAGTAACATGTGTACTTGCATTTTCTCCATTTAATTGTACATCAAATATCGTTTTTGCAAATTGTTTTCCATGTGTCATGATTTTTTCTGAAACTACAAAACTTGTATTTTCTTCTAATTTTCCTTTGGTTTCTCGAATGGTAGAGTCTACTCCTTTAATTTGAGTACTTTCCATTTCTAAGCTACTTCCTGCTTTTAAATATACTTCTGTTACTGGATTTAATATTCTTTTTCCATCTCCTGAACCTTCTCCATAATGTTTTTCAATATATCGAACTTTTGCTCCTTCTTCTAAATAGAAACGATGAATTCCATCATGTTCAGAATCTTGATGATGGTCATTGTGAATTCCACATCCTGCAACAATTATAACATTTGCATTTTTTCCAATATGAAAATCATTATATACTAAATCTTTTAATCCGCTTTTTGTGATAATTACTGGTATATGAACAAATTCAAATTTTGTATTTTCTTTTACATATATATCAATTCCTGGTTTGTCTGTTTTTGTTACAATGTTGATATTTTCTGTTACTTTTCTTTCTATTCCTTCTCCATTTTTTCTAATATTATATGCTCCTTTTGAAATATTTTCTAAATTAGATATTTCTCCCAAAAGTTCTTTGTCTATTTCATTTATTTTTTCTTCCATTAACCTTCTCCTTCCTAGTGCATTATATTATGATTTTAATGTATTTTTTATTTTGCAACATTTTTCGTTTTTCATAGTTTGTTCTAGTATTTGTTTGCTTGTTCCTATTTCTTGTATTTTTCCTGCTTTCATTAAAATAACTTCATCTGCAATATTTAAAATCCTTTCTTGATGAGAAATAATAATCGTTGTTCCTTTAATTATTTCACTCATATTTTCAAATACTTCTATTAAGTTATTGAAACTCCACAAGTCTATTCCTGCTTCTGGCTCATCAAAGATTGTTAATTTAGCTTTTCTTAATGCAACACTAGCTATTTCTATTCTTTTTAATTCTCCTCCTGATAAAGAGCCATTTACTTCTCTATCTACATATTCTTTTGCACATAGCCCTACTTTTGATAATATTTCACATGCTTCTTTTTTAGTGATTTGTTTTTGTGCAGATATTTTTAATAAATCATATATAGTAATACCTTTAAATTTAACAGGTTGCTGAAAAGCAAAGCTAATTCCTAATTTTGCTCTTTCATCTATTGGTAACTTAGTAATGTCCTTTCCATTTAATATTACTTTTCCAGAGTCCGGTTTTTCTATTCCCATGATGATTTTTGCTAATGTTGATTTTCCAGACCCATTTGGTCCTGTTATTGCAACAAACTTCCCTAAATCTATATCTAAATTTATATTATCTAAAATTTTTTTGTTTTCTCTTTTGAAACAAATATCTTTTAATTGTAATAACATGTTTTTCCTCCTCGTATAATATAGTGCTTCTATTATATCATCATTTTTCCTATTTTTCTACTATTTTACACTAATATATTCCTTGATTTTCTCATATTTAGCTTCTCCTATTCCACTTACTTCTTTTATTTCCTCTTTTTGCTTAAATTTTCCTTTCTCTTTTCTATATTCTATAATTTTAATAACTGTAGCAGGTCCAATTCCTGGTAAGGTATCTAGTTCTTCTTGTGTCGCTGTATTGATATTAATTACATCTTGTTTTTTGTTTGTATCTTGTATTTGCATAGTTGCTGTGTTTGGTATATTTTCTGTTATTTCATTATTTTCTTGTCTTTCATTTTGATTTGGTATATAGATTTTCATACCATCTTCTAATATATAGGCTAAATTTATATCACTTAAATCTGCATCTTGTGTTAGCCCTCCTGCTTTTTCTATGGCATCTGCTATTCGGCTATTACTACTCAGTTCTAACATTCCTTCTTTTTGCACACACCCTGCTATATGGACAAAGATATTTTTTTCTTCTGTTTCTTCTATTGTATTGGTTGGTACAACTTCTAATACATTTTCTATTTCTTCGTTATTAGTATTTTCTATTGCGTCTGTATAACAATAGATTCCAATTCCAATAATTGTTACTATTATAATTGCTATAATTTTTTGTTTTCTATTTAATTGGTTCATTACTGTATTCCTCCTTTACTTTTTTGTAATATATATTGAAATTTTTCATCAAATACTATATGATTATTTTAAATTATTTTAGGAGCGTAATAATAGATGAAATTTAAAATGAAAAAATTAAGTATGATAATAATTTTATTATGTATGTTTTTATTTCCTTCTTTTGTATCTGCTAATACAGAAGATTTAGGGCTTAATTCTAAAGCTGTTTTTTTGATGGATAATGAATCTAATAAAGTTTTGTATGAAAAAAATGCAAATGAAAAAATGGAACCTGCCAGTACTACTAAAATATTGACAGCTATTTTGGCATTAGAAAATTGCAAATTAGATGATATTGTTACTATTAACTATGATGCTGTAATTTCTATTCCTGATGGATATTCTAATGCTAATTTACAAGTAGGAGAACAATTTACAGTTGAGCAATTATTACAATTATTATTAGTACATTCTGCAAATGATGCTGCTAATGTTTTAGCATATTATGTAGGTGGTTCTTTGGATAGTTTTGTTTCTATGATGAATACAAAATTAAGTGATTTACATTTAGATAATTCGCATTTTACAAACACCTATGGAAAACATGAAGAAAACCATTATACAACTGCTCATGATTTAGCTATTTTGATGCAGTATTGTATGAAAAATGAAGATTTTAGAAAAATTGCAGGTAGTGCTTCTTGTTCTATTAGTGCTACCAATAAATATGGTGCTAGGTCTTATGTTTCTACCAATGAGTTATTAGTTCCAGGAAGTCGTTATTATTATCCTTATATTATTGCTGGTAAAACAGGCTTTACTACTCCTGCTGGAGAATGTCTGGTTTCTATGGCATATAAAGATGGTGTAGAATTGATTGCCGTCGTTTTGGGTGGAGAAACTGTTGAGCGGTGTTTCTGCTAGATTTTCAGATACTAAAGATTTATATGAATATGGATTCTCTAATTTTTCTAAGCAGACTGTTTTAAAAGCCGGAGATATTGCTACTCAAATAGAGGTTCCTAATGCTACTAAAGAAACAAAGAATTTAGATTTATTAATTGAAAAAGATGTTTCTGCTTTACTTAGTAACAATCTTTCTTTAGAAACTATTACTCCTGAAATTAAGTTGAACGAAAATATTTCTGCTCCTATTATGGAAGGAACTCTATTAGGTAGTATTTCTTATTCTATTGATGGACTATCTTTTTCTAGTAATTTAGTTGCTTCCCATACAGTAGAAGAATCTAAATTGTTGACTTATGTTATTTATATTGGTTCTATTTGTATTGTTATATTTCTGTTTTGCGAAATTATTTCTAAAAAGAAAAGACATAAAAGGAGCAAGTAATTTATGCTTGCCCCTTTTTTATTTATAATCTTTTCCTATTACAATAGTAACATCTACTTTGCTGTTATTTATTTCACTACTAGATATAGTTCCTGTTCCTAGAACATCTTTCATATTTTTTAGTAGTGTTTCTTTTACATCTGTTTTATTTACAATTGTTGTTTTTGAAGTTGTATTTGTGGTTCCTGTTCTTGCTACTTTGTATCCCGCTCCTTCTAATTCTTTAATAGCATTTTGTAGCTTTGTTGCATTTCCACTTCCATTTAATACTTCTAATTTGATATCTGCTTTACTTATGCTGTTATTGCTTTCTCCTGTTGTTTCTCCATTTTCTGTTGTTTCTTCTTGAATATCTCTATCATAGAATAACTCTTGTATTAAGCTTTCAGTTTCTTCTTCATCGTAGAAAAACATCCATGTACTTGTTGCTGTTACATATTTATTTTCTCCAGGTAATGTTTCTGTTAACATATTTTCTGTGTTGAATTCTACAATATATGGGATATAGTCTTTGGCTACATCAAAATCTATATTTGTAATAATATTTTTTTCTGCTATTTCTAATATTTGTCCTAATTTAAATATATTTTCTGGTTTTGCAGTCTGTTTTATTGTTGCCATTATAAATTCTCTTTGTGTTCTCATTCTTCCTGTGTCATTATCTCCATATTCTTCTGGATAACTTGTTCCATCATCATTATGTCTGAAACGAACTAATTGTTCTGCTTTATCACCATCTAAAAGTTGTTCTCCTTTTTTTAGGTTAATATGTAGGTCTTGCGTTTTGTCATTATAGTACATATCCATTGGTACATTAAAGGTTACCCCTCCTATAGCATCTACCAATTCAATTAGTGCTTCTGTTTTTATAACTGCATAATATTCAATTCCTAATCCTGTTATTTTGTTTACAGCTTCTAATGTTTCATCTGGTCTATGTTTTCTGTTATATAAAGAATTGATTTTTTCGTATGCAGTTGCTTTTGATGGTGTTTTTCCTGTATATGTATCTCTTGGAATAGATAATAATGTTGCTTTTTGGGTATTAGGATTATATGATGCTACAATAATTGTGTCTGTTAAGTCTACTCCTGTTTGGTCTGTACTAATTCCTAATAGTAATACTTTAAATTCTCCTAAACTTTTCTTGGTGTTTTCATCATGTCCTACTACAGTTGCAAGCATTCCACTAATTCCTCCACCATTTTTTTGAGTTCTATATATAAACCATCCTCCTGCAATTAATAATATCAGAATGATAACAATTAATATTTTTTTCCATAACTTCATTTTTTTCTTTTTATTCTTTTGTTGTTTTACATTTTGTCCTTTGTTTTTTTGATTTGTTTTTTTATCTTTCAATTTATTTCACTCCCAAAATTTCATGTGTTTAGTATAGCAAATATTTCTACAAAAGGCAATAAATACAGACAAAAAATTAAAAAAATACATTCAAAAACGGAACATGGTAGCTATCTAAAAATGTTAGATTCTTATTCATGTTCCGTTTTTGTTTTTATTTATTATTTTCTTTTTTCTTTTGTTTTGTCATTAACAGTCCTATTATGCTTATTATCAATACAATTTGTATTATTCCGCCTACTATTATTCTATCATTCCTATCTAACCCTGTTGCTATTGTTATTATCATGCTTGAACTTGAGCTATTATCTGTTTTATCGATGTCTTCATATCCTGCTGGATTGTTTATTTTATTTAATAATACTAAGTTATCTTTTTGTCCAAAATTATCTTCTCCTTTATTCCATCTTAATACTATTTCTATTTCTTTGTTTTCTCCAGCTTTTATTGTTTCCTCTTTTAGGGCATCTGTTACTAGACCTTCTTTTCTTTCTTCCCAATATATTTTGTTATCTTCTTGGTGGTAACTATATCCTGTTGGGATAATTTCTAGTATTTCTCCTACTGTTCCTTCTATTTCGCCTTTATTAGTTACTCTTATTTTGTATGTTATTTTTATTTCTGTTGTTTCAATTTTGTTTCTATGTATGTCTACTTTGTATATTTCGTCTTTGTTGTTTATATTTTGTGCTCCTTGGCTTATTCCGTTTATATTTACATTTGATACCCATTTATCTATCCCTAAGTTAAATATTTGTTTTTCATAATAGTAGATTACTGTTATTTTGTCTTTTTTCATTTCTCCTTTGTCATTTTCTGTTTTTCCTACTAATTTATAATATTTTATTTCTTTTTCTTTTGTTTCATATTTGTCTCCTACATATCCTTCTATTGTCTCTTTTTCTTTTATTTCATATCCTGTATCTTTTTCTATGTATTTGATTTCTACTTCTGCTTTTCTTTTGTAATAATATCTTATTATTATCTCTTCTTCTTTCATTTCTCCTGTACTATTAGATGGTTTTTCTACTAGTTCATATCCATCAAATTCTTTTTCTTTTGTTTCATATTTATCTCCTACATGTCCCTTTATTTCTTCTTCTTTTATTTTTTCTCCTGTTAATTTGTCTATATACTCTATTTTTATTTTTGTTTGTCTTAAGTAGTAATAGTTTACTTCTATTTCTTTTTCTGTCATGGTTCCTTTTGCATTTTCTGGTAGTCTATTGTTTCCCTCTTTGTCTTCTATTACTAAATCATATCCTTCAAATTCTTTTGATGGTATATCATATTCATCTCCTACATTTCCTTGGTGTACTTTTGTTGCTAGTATTTTATCTGTTGTAATATCTATATGATTTTCTATTACGCCACCTGCTTGTTTTTTATAGTAGTATATAACTTCTATTTCTGTATTGTATGTTCCATCTGGATTTTTTATTACCGTCATGTTTCCTTTTTCATTTTCTGGTTTTTCTACGAGATTATAACCTTTGATATCTTTTTCTTTGGTTTCATAGCTATCATTTTCATGTCCTTCTATGATTTCTTCTTCTGCTAATTTTGTTTGTGTGTCTTTTTCTATATATTTTACTATTACTTTTACTTTTTTAATGTAGTAGTATTTTACTTCTATTAAGTCTTGTGTCATTTTTCCTTCTGCATTTTGTGGTAATTTACTGTTTCCTTCACTATCTTGCGTTATTAAGTCATATCCTTCAAAGGTTTTGGATGCTATGTTATAGTAATCTCCTTCATTTCCTTTATGTTCCTCACTGTATATCAATTCTCCTGTTATTTCATCTATATGTTTTTCAATTACTCCTGCTGATATACGTGCATAGTAGTATTTTACTACTTGTTCCCCTGTTTTATCCATTATTATATCTGGCTCTTCTGGACTTTCTACTAATACATATCCTTCAAAGTCTTCTGAGTATGTTTCAAATATATCTCCTACTTTTCCGTTTTTTATTTCTTCTTTTAATATTTCTCCTGTTTCTCTATCTATGTGTTGTACTTTTGCTTTTGTTTTTTGGGCATAGTAATAAATTACTTCTATTGGTTCTTTTGTCATTTTTCCTTCTGTATTGTCTGTTGCTTCTACAAATTCGTATCCTTCTATTTCTTTTTTCTCTGTTGTGTATTCTTTTCCTTCATATCCTATTATTTCATATTGTGGTTCTTCTGTTAAAGTTTTGTTTGTTTCTTTTTCTAAGTATTTTACTATTACTTTTGTGTTTTTTGCATAGTAGTAGATTTTTTCTTGTTTTTCTTCTGTATATGTTCCCGTTAGTTCTTTTGGTTCTTCTATTAGTGTGTATCCTGGTATTTCTTTCTTGTCTACTGTTATATCAAATTTTTCTCCTACTATTCCTTCTTTTTCTACTGGATCACTTATTTCTTCTTTGCTTGCTTTGTCTACGTATTTTACTTCAACTTTTCCTGGAATTTTTGTCATTTTGTTTTTTATTGTTCCTTCTTTATTTCCTTCTTCACTTGTTTCTTCTAGCTCTCCTATTTCTTTTGTATAGTGGAATAAATCTCCATCTATGATTTCTGCTTCATCTATTTTGTATTCTATTTCTTTTGCATTTGCATCGTATTTGTCTAGGTTTGTGAAGGTGTATGACCAATTGTCTTCTTTTGTTACTATTTGTTCTTTTACTACTTTATCTGTTTCTTCTCCTGTTGTCTCTTCTATTTCTGGAACCTTTACTTGTAACTTGATTGATACTGGTCTCTTCTTATATACATCTTGACTATCTTCCCAGTTCTTATTTACTTTTATTTCTATTTTGTCCTCTGGTCTTGTAAATGTATTTGTTATTGTTGCTTGCTTTTTGTTTTCTTCTCCATCTACATTTATCACTTTTCCTTCTGTTTTTTGATAGAAGTGTAAGTCTCCTGCATTTGCTTCTGCTTCTTCTACTTTGTAGATTATTTCGTCTCCATTACTATTGTATTTTGGTAAGTTTGTAAATATATAACTATTTTGTGTTGCAGTGTCTAATGTTTCTGTATCTATTATGTCTTCTGCTGTTTTTCCGTCTGCATTTTCTGCTTTTACGTTTATTACTATTGAAGCAGGTCTTCTTTGTGCTTGAGTTTCATTATCTACCCATACTTTATTTACTGTTAGGTCTATTGTTTCTTCTGGTCTTACAAATTTGTTTGTTATTGTATATCCATCTATCATACTTCCTGTTGTTTCTTCTACTGTGTAAAATTTATTATTGCCTTCTTCTGTTGCTGTATATATAATCTCATTTCCTTTTGAGTCATATTTTTGTAGATTATTAAATGTTACTGCTGTTATATCTTCTGTTGTTGTTATTTCTTTTCTTTGTTCTGCTACTTCTGTACTGTTTGATTTTAACACTAGAGTTACTTTTTCTGGTCTCTTGTCTTTTTGCTCTTCTGTGTCTTCCCAATTCTTTGTTACTTTTACACTTATTTTTTCTTCTGGTAGTGTAAATGTATTTTTTATTGTATATCCACTTTCTATACTTCCTATTGCTGTTCCTTTTGTATAGAATTTTAAGTCTCCTTCTGTTTTTTCTTCTTCTGTTACTGTGTATACAATTTCTTTTCCTACTTCATCATATTTTGGCAAGTTTTCAAATGTTACTTTCCAATTGTTTGCAATATTTGCTTCTTGTCTTCCTACTTCTTCTGTTCCATTTTTTATTACTATATCTATTCCTTTTGGTCTTTTCTTTGCTTCATCATTATTATCTTCCCATTGTTTTGTTACTTCTATATTTACAAAATATTCTGTTGGGATTTCTTTTATTTTTTCTACTGTTTCTTCTTTTTCTGGTGTTTCTAAATTTATTGTTCCTGTTACTGTGTTTTCTATTGTGTTTTTTGTTGTATCTATCTCTTTATATGTCAAATTTATTTCTTTTGCAATATTTATTTCTTCTTTTCCAGTTGTATAAGTATCTAATTTTTCTATTGTTTCAATCCATGTTATTGTTTTTTCTGTTGGATTATATGTTCCTCCTGCTATATTTGATTTTTGTTCATCTATTTTATATGGTAATGTATCTACTATTGTTACTGTTACTTTTCCTTTATATTCGTCTATTGTTGTTTTATAATTTATTGTATAATCTATTGCTTGATCTATATTTACTACTTTTTGTGTTGTACTTTCTTTTGTCAATACTGGTGTTGTTATACTTGGGTCTTTTAGTCTGTAATAGTAAATTATCTCTTGTACTTCTTCTGTATATATTCCTATTTTTTCTTCTGGTTCTTTTACTAATGTATATCTTTCTATATCTTTTTTATCTCCTGTTACATCATATTTATCCCAGACTTTTCCTTCTTTTATTACTCTATCTGCAATTTCTTGCCCAGTATCTATATCAATATATTTTACTACAATTGATGACATTTTTGCTTGATTAACCATTATGATATTCTCTATTTGCTCTCCATTGCATATAATTGAGTCAGCATCAATATAAAATTCAATATCTTCTGCTTTTTCATATCCTGCTGGAGCTTCTATTTCTTTTAATATATATGCTCCTGGCATCAAAAATACTTCTTCAGCAGTATCTCCAGATACCCATTCTTTTACTTTTGTTTCACCATCTATATAATAAATACCTAGTTTAGCACCTGCTAAATTTTCACCTTTTTCATTTTGCTTTATTATTGGTACACTTTGTGGTTGATAATATGAAAATATATATGTTCCAGCTCCTCCTGGAGCAGTTCTCTGGAATTTAGCATATTTTGCATCTGTTTTTATCAAGAACTCTGAAAATTCACTTTCATTATCTACTCTACTTCCTCTTATTTTGTAATTTCCTATGTCTCTTAAAAATGTATTTGATGAACATTTTAAAGTGCTAGTGTCCATTCCTTCTAATATATTGATTCCTTCACTTCTTTCTCCATATCCATTTCCATTAACATCTGTTATTGCTGCATCTGTATCTCTTGCAGATGCAATATCTAAATCAAAAACAGAGAATATGTAGCTTCCTTCTACTGGAGTTCCATCTTTTAGGATTTGCATTGTTATATCATATTTGTTATCACTATATACTGTTACATGTTTGTCAGATTTAAAGTCCTCTAAATTTGAATAAAAATAACTATTTAATAATACTATATTTTTGTCAATTCTTATTATTTCTCCTATTAAGTTTTGGCTAATATTTAAATCATATATTTCTATTTTGTCTATCGTCATTTTTAAATCATATTTATTATGGTTTTCATCTGTTACTTTATTTTTAAAAGTTAATTCTATTTTTCCTGGTACTGTATATTTACTAGTAGTTGCACTTGGTATATTGGCAATTACCGCATTTTGTTCTTCCATTAATTGAAATATATCTGATCTGTCTGTTGAAAATTCACTTATTTCATTTAATGCTTCAATTCGATATGTTACTGGAAAGTCTATTGCTAATTCATTTGAAATATCACTTTGTTTTACATAAGTTCCTGCTGCTTTTCCTTCTGTAGAATTTGTACATATCTCAACTACAGAATATTTTTTTCCATCTTCTAATCTGGTCCATGTTCCTCTAGCAAAACATCCTCCTCCTGTTGATTGTAAATTTGTTTTTAAATTATATTTTTCTCCTATTTTTATTTTTGTTATTCCAGCACTATTATACATAGAATCTAAACGTGTTGTTAAAGTTGTATCAAAATTACTTAAATCTAAGTCTTTTAAATTTGCACAAGCGTCAAACATGCTTTGCATTGTTGTTACTTGACTGGTATTAAAATTACTCAAATCTAATTTTTCTAATGATGCACAACCTCTAAACATATTTTGCATGGTGGTAACTTTGCTTGTATCAAATTTGCTTACATCTATGTTTGTTAGAGAAGCACAATTATAAAACATGCTTTCCATACTTGTTACATTACTTGTATTAAAATTAGTAAAGTTTATATTTGTTAGAGATGTACAGTTATAAAACATACTTTGCATACTTGTTACATTATTGGTGTTAAAACCTGTAAAATCTATACTTATTAAGTTGGAACATGCCCAAAATAGCCCTAACACACTTTTTCCTGCATATATAGTTCCTTGAAAGGATACTGTTTTTATCTCATCTTTATTTGGATACCATGGAATTTTATATGGTGATTCTATATCTGGCAAAGTTCCTTGTGTACCAGTTTCTGGCATGATAATCATGTTCCCATTATTATCAATACTCCATCTGCATGTTCCATATACCCCTGTCTCTGCTTTTACATTTGATATTTTTGCAGATATCCTTTCTATTGTTTTATAAGTTTTATCTCCAGTTAATGCTATCAATGCTATGTAAAGAATCATCATTAACAATATCATTAAAAGTATTGCTATTGATTTTATTGCTATTTGCTTTTTACTGTTTTTTAATTTTGACACATTTAATAAAATTTTTTGCTTATGTTGATTTTCATTTTTTTCATTTTGTGTTTTTAATTCCTTTTTTCTCATTATTATAGACTCTCTCCTTATAATTATTTATATATATTTTATACTTTTAGAAACTATAAATAAATATATAAATTTTGTCAGTTTTCATATTGTTTTTATCTAATTTACGGATACTTATACTAGCTGTTTTTTGCATTTTTGTTATTTTTTCTTTACATTTTTTTTACATTTTTTTATTATTTTCTTTTTTTCTACGGAATTTTGTATAAAATTACAGAATAAACACTTAATAAAAGAACGCCTAATGAGACGTTCTTCTTATATTTATTTTACTAAAATGCAATTTAAAATATTATTGTTATACATTAATTTTCCAATGTAAGATGAATTTAAACTTTGATGAATTGTGTTTTCTGGGTTAATTTGTCCTGCTACACTAATTAATAACATCACAATATAGATAATTAGTAATCCTCTTAAAATACCATATAAAAGTCCTCCTATCTCATTAAATTGCTTAATAATTGGTAATTTTGCTACTGCATTAGCAAGTGCTGTAACAAATTTTATAGCAATTCTAACGATAATAAATAGGATTAGAAAAACTCCTCCTGTTACGATATTTATTGCAATTTCTCTTGCTGCTTCTGGTAGCAATCCAGTTTTTGCATCTTCTATCATCTGGATAGATGTTTCATTATTTTCTTCAGACATGATTCCATTTGCTTTTTCTAATATTGCATTTTCAATAGTTTCATCAATTCCTGTAACATTGATGACAACATTTGCAACTGGTTTGTATATGACAAATGTAATTGCTATCGCAATTAAAAATGCACATAATTTAATTGCTAATACTACAAATCCTTTTCTATATCCTAAAAATGCAGATAATGCTATTATTGCTATAATAATAAGGTCTACTACTATTCCCATTTTTATCCCCCTTTTATAAATTTATTATTTCTATTTTATCACGATATATTATTGTTGCAATATTATCTGAAACTGATATTTGTGTAATTTCTTGGTTAGCAATATATCTTTTTACCAACCATCCTCCTGTATTGATAAATTCTACCTCTGTTCCTAAATTTAATGCAATCATATTTCCATATGTATTAATTTCTTTAATGCTAGAATCTACCGTATATTCTTTTTCATTTTTGTTTTCTGTATTAACTATTTTTACAACAGAATTTGCTGTAAATAATCCTGATGTTCTTTCCTCAATAGAAATTAAATTATTTGTCAATTCAACAGATTGAAAAGTTATTTTTTTGTCTTCATTATTTATTATTAAATTATCTTGTTTGTCTTCTATCACACGGATACAGTCTGTATACATACAAACTAATTTGTTTTTATCTTGATATTTTATATTAGTAATAAGTTTATTATTTTCTCCTTTATATGTTTCATCTTGTGCAGTTGGTTCGTTCATAGAAGCAATTCTAATATTAGATTGAATAATAGTTCCTGAGGTATCTATTTCAGCAATTGCAAGGTATTTGTTATCGTTAGAAATATCTACATCTGCTGTTCTTGTAGTAGATAAAAATTTTTTAAACATTTCCTTCCCTTTTGGATTATATACTGCAATTACTGTTTTATAACTAGTATCTACAATAACAACTGCTACATATCCATTTTTATTAATATGTACTTGTGAGATATTTCCTTCTACTTGAGCTTCCCATGATATTTCATTGTCTTCTAATACATATATTTTTTGTCCATTTGTTTCTCCTATAATTAAAAAACGATTAGCAGAATTGAATAATGGATTGGAAACTTGAATTTCTAATTCTTTTTCTTGGTTTCCTGTATTAGAATAGATTGTAAATTTGTTTTTATTTAATATTCCTATATATTTATTAAATGCATATATATTACTATTTTGTCCGTCTTTTAATTCTATAGTAGTTGTTTTATCTTGTACAATTTCTTTTCTAAATATGTTTTTGTCTATCCATTCTCTTGCATCTTTATTATTCATATATATTCCAATAAAAACAGCTAATGTAATAATAATAAGTCCTACTATGATTGTTATTATTATTTTTTTCTTATTTACTTTTTTTGCTTCTGGTTCTATCCAAAAATCTTTCATTTTTTCTCCTTGGTTTTATTCTTTTTTCTCTATTTTTGTGATTTTATTTTACTATACTATAAATAAAAAAGCAAGAATTATTCTTGCCTTTACTTAAACTTTCGTGGCTATTATTTTTAAAATCTGTACAAATCCAAGATATCCAAAGAACGGATATAAAATATTTACTAAATTAGAGAATCCTACTTTGGAAACTAAAATTGAAATACTAGTTATAATAATTGCTATTTTTATATATTGTTCTTTGTTTTTGCTTATATTGTTCAAAAAACTATTTCCCAAAGAAATTGCAGTTGTAAAAATAGAGGATAATATAACAAATCCATATCCATATTTCAAAATACTAAACATATTTGAGATTACATAAACTGCTGGCATTTCTAATTTTGTAATATCAACATCTACTTTTATTAAGATAATAAAAATAATAATAGATAAAATAATTGTAATGGTTGCCGTGATGGTTGAAATGCAAAAGTTCTGCTTTTTGTTTTTTAAATAATTTTTTAGTGTGATTAATACAGGGATTAGAAGTATACTGTTATAACTAGTATATAATATAGCATTTAAAATGTAATTGGAATAATTTATTTCAATGATATAATTTTCTATGTTATTCCATGGTATTTGAGGTATTATTAAAATTCCTAAGATTCCTAGAAAACTAATTAATATTGGTATTAAAATTTCATTTATTTTTACAATCCCTTTTGTACTAGTCATAAATAAAATAAAACAAAAAATGGCAAGTAAACAACTTCCTAGAATACTATAAATTCCTAATTCTTGTTCAAAATAGGCTCCAAATCCTGCTATCATAATAAAAAAAGTTACTAGAATAAATGTATTTATAATAAAATTTATAATCTTTGTTATTTTGGGAAATTTATTATTTTTTAAAATGTAGTCTAAAAATTCTTTATAAGTATTTATTTCTTCTGTTTTAATAATTTTTAGTGATTGGTATATAACAATTCCCATTAAAGAGCTTGATATTATAATACCTATTAATCCTTTTATCCCATGAGAAAAGAAGAAAATATATATCTCTTGTCCTGAAGCAAAGCCAGCACCTATTAATGTTCCTATTATAACAAATACAACTTTGAATATATTTTTCATCAAGAAAACCCCATATTAGTTTATGGGGTTTTTGGATAATTATTCTTTTCTATTATTTTTTTCTTCTTCTTACTTGCCATACTATAATTCCTAGTAAGATGATAATACATGGTACTGTAAATATAATTACTCTAATAATGGTATCTTGTTCTTGTGTTGCTGTATAAGTTACTGTTCCTGTATTTTTTCTTGCTGTAATATCTTCTTCTCTATCTGTTAAATAAGCAATAGAATTTAACACTAAATCTTTGTTATATGCTAATTGTACTGCTGCATATTGAGAATTTTGACTTAGTTGGAAGTCTGATATGAAGAAATTTTCTCCATAAATTACAAGTTTTGATGTAATGGCTTTTTCTCCTGTTTCTTCATTTTCTTCTTGAATTACCTTATCTAGTTCAGCTCCTACTAAAAATTCTCCTTTTAATTCTCCTTCTTGGGCACTATCTGTTTGTATATTAAAATCTGTTCTAAAATATGAACCTTCACTAGCCTTTGCTAGTTCTGTTTTGGTTACTTTTAATTCTTCTAGTGCATCTTCATTTATATTTATTTTAGTTGCATTTATAAATATTACACCATTTGTTGTGTATAAATCTTTTGTTATTGTAGAATAATTTAAATCTGGTTTAATTAAGTCTGGTGATTCTGTTATCATTTTACTACTATCTGTTTCTCTAATAATTCCGGCTTCAAATGGTTCAACTCCATACATTCCTAATATTTTATTTACATTTGGATAATCTTGTACCTGTGTTACTGCTGCATTTAGCCATAATATATTTCTTCCAGAATTAATATAATCTGTTATTGATTTTGTTGCAACATCATCAAAATCTTTACTTGGTGTCGTAATTACTAATGTATCACAATCATCTGGTATTTTTCCTGTTGATAATACATCTAAACTGTTTACTTCCATTACTTCGTTTTGCATATACATATTTAACAAATTCATACTATTTGTTAATGTTAGTTCACTGTAACCTTCCAAAAAATATACTTTTGGTACTTTATCTGATGTTACTGATAAAATAGAACTTGTTAGTTTTTGTTCTGCTATACTAATTGTTTCATAAGTTGTTGTATCATAAGTTACTAAGTCACTTGCTGTTAATACTTTTGCTTTTTCTCCACATTCTACAATAATTCCTTGTGTTCCGCTTTCTATTCCATATTTATTTGCTAAGTCTGGTCTATTATTAATGTCTATTGCTTCTGCTACAATTTTTTCGTTTGCATTTTTATATTGTTTTGCTAAACTTAAATTAGTATCTTCGTCTGTAGAACCTATAAAATATATATGTACATCTTTGTCTATATCTTTAACTTTTTCTTTGCTTTCTTCTGTTAAAGTATATAGTTGTTCTTGACTAAAATCTAATGGTGTTAATTCTAAAAGTTGCATTCCTATATTAATTGCGATAAATACAGCTATAATAAATGCTACTAATATAAATGTTTTAGTTCCATTTATTAGCCATTTTTTCTTTATTGTTTGTATAATTTTACTTGGTTTTTTTTCTTTTTTGCTTTTTTTAATCTTTTCTTTTTTCTCTTTCAACTTTTTTTCCTCCTTTTATCTTACACTTTTTCTTCTTTGCATAAAAATTACTGTTATAAGTAAACATGCAATTGTAAATGTTATGAATGTTACTGTGTCTGCAATATCAATTTGTCCTGTTGGAAATTTACTAAATAAGTTAATTAAAGAAAAGTTTGTAAATATGCTACTGAATTGTGGTAAGAACCATGTTAATATAAAAAATCCTATAGTAATAACCCCTGCTATAATTTGGTTTTCTGTCAAACTAGATGCTAGAATACCAAAAGAGATATAACTCATAGCAAGAAGTAAAAATCCTAATAAGGTTACTAATGCTGTTGTAATATGTGGTGTTCCGAAAAAACTTAAAATTGCAAAATATAAAAATGTACATGCTTCTGTTATTATAACAATTAGGGTTGCTGCAATAAATTTTCCTATTACTACTTTGGTAATATTAAGTGGTGATGTTAAAATTAATTGCTCTGTTCCTGTCTTTCTTTCTTCTGCAATGGTTCTCATTGTTAGAATTGGTGTTATAAATGTTAAAATGGTAGCACCTGAATAGAAAATATATTCAAAATTAGTGCTTTGATAGTTAAATACATCTGTATAGAAAAATATACTAAACATTAATAAAAATAATCCAATAAATACATATCCTATTGGAGAATAGAAATAGGATTTTATCTCTTTTTTAATTACTGCCCACATTATTTATTTCCTCCTTCTATTAATTTCATAAATGCCTCTTCCAATGTGCTGTCTGCCTTTTTTAACTCAAATATGGTAATATTTTCTTTTGCAAATTCAGAGAAAATAGTTTTTCTTAAATCTATATCTCCCTGTGCTTCTATCATATATTGTTTGGTTCCATCTTCATTTTCTTTTATTAATTCTAATTTTTGTATGTCTTTTATTTTATCTTTCATGCTATTTACTTTGTTTTCAGTGTCTTCTACTGTTACATAAACACAATTATTTTTAGATACTTTACTTTCTAAATTTTCAGGAGTATCTATTGCTACTATTTTTCCTTTATTTATGATTATTACTTTATTACAAACTTGACTTACTTCTGATAAGATATGGGAACTTAAAATAACTGTATGTGTTTTTCCAAGTTCTTTAATTAGGTTTCTTATTTCTGTGATTTGTTTTGGATCAAGACCTACTGTAGGCTCATCTAGTATTAGAATTTTAGGTGTTCCTACTAGAGCTCCTGCCATACTAACTCTTTGCTTATATCCTCTTGATAGATTTTTAATTAATTTTTTTTCTACATCTTTTAGACCTGTTTGTTCTATTATTTGATTTACTTTTTCTTTTCTCGTCTTTTTGTCTACTTGTTTAATTTCTGCCATATATTGAACAAATTCTCTTACTGTTAAATCAGTATAAAGAGGTACTCCTTCTGGCATGTATCCTATTTCTTTTTTTGCTTTTTTAGGTTTTTTTAATATGTCATATCCATCTATGATAATTTCTCCTTCTGTTTGTTCGATAAATCCTGTTAGCATATTCATAGTGGTACTTTTACCTGCTCCATTTGGGCCTAATAAACCAACTATCTCTCCTTCCTTTATAGAAAAACTGATATCTTCTACGGCTACTGCTTTTCCATACTTTTTTGTCACATGTTTTACTTCTATCACGAAAAATTCCTCCTTTAAAATCTTTCAATCTACTTAATCCCTAACATAGTATCATTTTATTTTTTTAAAGTAAAGCAATTCACAAAAAATTTACAAATGCTGGGTAACTATTTAAATCTATTGTTATTTCCTTGAAAAGTTTATCTATTTTTTATTAAAGTATATTTTCTCTGAATAGTTACAATGTTGGTTGTTGTTAGTTACACTTCACAGTTATCTTGTATGATATTAGAATAATCTGCTCATATCTCTAATGATATTTGCATAATAATGAACAAAAGGATGGATGTTCATGGATTTTGTATACCCTTTTTTTATCACATTTATTTTTATTTTTTTATCTGAGTTAGGGGATAAAACACAATTATTGGTATTATCTTTTTCTACTAAAGGAAAGGCTTCTTTTATATTATTAGGAGTTGCTATTGGTACTTTTTTTAGTCATGGCTTGGCTATTCTTTTTGGTAGTCAAATTGCATCTTTTCAAGACGATACATTTCAATTTTATCTGACTCTTTTTACTTATTTATCTTTTTTATTGTTTGGTTTATGGGGTTTTTATTCTTCTCATAAAGATAACAATTCAAATGAGCATAATCTTTCTTTTTTACAAAGGTTTCCTTTTTTTAATGTGCATTATGTTTTTGTTGTTGCTTTTAGTATTATTGCAGGTGAACTTGGTGATAAGACTTTTTTGGCTTCTTTAGGAGCAGGTCTGCAATATCCTGATGCTAAAATTTCTTTGATTTTGGGTTCTATTTCTGGTATGGTTGCTAGTAATTCTATTGCGATTTTTTTTGGTAAATTTTTGGAAAATAAATTAAAGCCTGATTTGATGCAGACTTTGTCTAATATTATTTTTATATTATTTGGCGTGTTTGGTCTTTTTTCTTTGCTAATGGATTTGTTATAAAATATAAAATAAAGTAATTTAAAATATAATTTTATATCAATAATAAGTTGAGGTCGAAAAAAGTCAAAAAAACAAAAGTTTTTCGACTTTAAACAGAAAAACTTTACAAGAAATAAGAAATATGGTATCATTATTAAAGAGGTGAAAGCTATGATAAAAAGAGAATTGTATCTAAAGAAAATAAGAGATTTATATGATAGCGAACTAATAAAAGTAATTATGGGA
>CALXME010000021.1 GCA_944389395.1 uncultured Clostridia bacterium
TTGGGTTGGCATTGGTTCCAGGTATGGATGCCAAATTTTTGTTAAAAATTTGGCATCCATACCTGGAACCAATGCCACCTGGAACCAATGCCAACCCAACCTGGAACCATTACCAACTTTTTAATACATTCCGTCCATTCCTGCTGACATTGCATCATGTCCTCCACATTTGCAATCCTTTTTCTCTGGTGCATCTGTCACTAAACTTTCTGTTGTTAATACCATAGAAGCAATAGATGCTGCATTTTGCAAAGCACTTCTTGTTACTTTTGTTGGATCTACAATTCCTGCTTTTTTCATGTCTACATATTCTTCATGGCTAGCATCGAATCCAATTCCTGGTTTTTCATTCTTTACTTTTTCCACAATAACAGCTGGTTCTAATCCGCTATTTCTTGCAATTTGTTTTACGGGTTCTTCTAAAGCTTCTAATACTATTTTAGCACCTAATTCTTCTCCACCATTTAAAGTTTCTACTAATTTTTCAACTTTAGGGATAACATTAATCAAAGCTGTTCCTCCACCTGCTACAATTCCTTCTTCTACTGCTGCTCTTGTTGCAGATAGTGCATCTTCTATTCTTAATTTTTTATCTTTCATTTCAACTTCTGTTGCAGCTCCTACACCAATGACAGCAACTCCGCCAGCAATTTTAGCTAATCTTTCTTGTAATTGCTCTTTATCATATTCACTTGTTGTATCTTTGATTTGTGCCTTAATTTGAGCTACTCTGTCAGCAATTTGTTGCTTATCTCCACTACCATCAACAATAATAGTATTTTCTTTTTGTACTTTTACTTGTTTTGCTCTACCTAATTGATCTATTGTTGTATCTTTTAATTCTAATCCTAAATCAGATGTAATAACTTCTGCTCCTGTCAATGTTGCAATATCTTGAAGCATTGCTTTTCTCTTATCTCCAAATCCTGGTGCTTTTACTGCTACTACATTTAATACTCCTCTTAATTTATTTAAAATTAAAGTAGATAAAGCTTCACTTTCCATATCATCACAAACGATTAATAATTTTCCTGATTCTTGCATTAATGCTTCTAATAATGGTAAAATTTCTTGAATATTGCTTATCTTTTTGTCTGTTAATAAGATATATGGATTATCTAATATCGCTTCCATTTTTTCTGTATCTGTTGCCATATATGGTGATAAATATCCTTTATCAAATTGCATTCCTTCTACTACATTTAATTCTGTATGAGATGTTTTTGATTCTTCTATTGTAATAACTCCATCTTTAGATACTTTTTCCATTGCATCTGCAATTAAATTTCCAATTTCTTCGCTATTAGCAGAAATACTTGCAACTCTTGCAATATCTTCTTTTCCATTGACAACTGAACTTATTTCTTTTAAACCTTCTACTGCAGTATTAACAGCTTTGTCAATACCTCTTTTAATCGCCATTGGGTCAGCTCCTGCAGCTACATTTTTAACACCTTCTTTTATCATACTTTGTGCTAAAACAGTAGCTGTTGTTGTTCCATCACCTGCAACATCATTTGTTTTTGTAGAAACTTCTTTCACTAAACGAGCACCCATATTTTCAAATTTATCTTCTAATTCAATTTCTTTTGCAATAGTTACACCATCATTTGTAATTAATGGAGCTCCAAAACTTTTATCTAATACTACATTTCTTCCTTTTGGTCCTAAAGTAACTTTCACAGTATCAGCTAATTTATTAACTCCTTCTAATAAAGATTTTCTTGCATCTTCTCCAAATTTTATGACTTTTGCCATTTTCTATCCTTCCTTTCTTTTCGTCAAGTAATTATCTAATAAAATTTTCCTTGACAATCTTCTAATTTTTTATACCACTCTTAATCTATTACCTTTTTATTATGATACAATTGCTAAAATGTCATCTTCTTTTACAATAATATATTCTACACCTTCATATTTTACTTCTGTTCCACTATATTTAGCAACTATAACATTATCTCCTTTTTTGACATTCATTGGTTCTATTTTATCATCTATTTTCTTTCCTGGTCCTACTTCTATTACTTCTGCTATTTGTGGTTTTTCTTGTGCATTTCCTGCTAGAATAATTCCACTTTTAGTTGTTTCTTCGCCTTCTTTCATTTTTATTAATACTCTGTTTCCTAATGGTTTAATCATTTTTATTACCTCCTTTAAGTTTTAGCACTCATATCAAGTGACTGCTAATAATTTATACCCATTTTTATTAATTGTCAATACCTTTTTTTTATTTTTCACAAAAAGTTCACATATCTATTATATTCATTGATTTTATTTTATATTCTTATCTTTTAACAGAACTCAAAGAAAAAGCTCTGACATAATGCCAGAGCAAATTCGAGGATTTTAGAAGATGATGTCTTTTGCTATCACATCATATTCAGCATAAGCCGGATTCCTCATCATTCTTCTTAAGACTTTAATAGCAATAATGGAATCCATTGGTGAATTTTCCTCTCCCCATTCAAGGAAACTGTCTTTAAGATGATTTAAATATTGAACTTGCTTTGCTTGATTCGGAATCCAGATTCCAACTTCAAAGTTTTTTCCGTCATCAGTTTCTGTTTCCAACAACCCAATGGGCTTACAACATTTATCTCTGATAACAAAGATAACATTTGTAAAATCATTTTGAGAATCCCGAATCATATTCGTCCAATTCACCTCAAGCTTTTTCCTGTCCTTAGGGATGTTTCTTTGATACAACTTTACAATGTCCTCCACATCAGACATCCGGGCTTTTAATACTGTTATTTTTTTTGTTTCAAACCCATATTTTTGTTCTTCCATTTTTTACCCTCCTATATTCTTTGGTATATCTTTATCATATCATATTTTACATAAAATTACAAATTTAGTTAAAAAATTCTCCGGCACTTACTTACAGAAATATAAAAAACAAATAATTTGAAATATATCTTCATAAATTATTTGTTTCTACTATAACTCTAATTTTTCTTTAAATCTTTTACCGCTTTCACTAAACCAACAAACAATGGAGCTGGTCTATTAGGTCTTGATTTAAGCTCTGGGTGGAATTGACTAGCAATAAAATATGGATGCTCTTGTATTTCTACCATTTCTACTAATAATCCATCTGGTGAAGTTCCTGAAACTTTGAGACCTGCTTCTTCCAATCTTTCTTTATAACTATTATTATATTCATAACGATGTCTATGTCTTTCCGAAATTTCTTCTTGTCCATATATTTTCCTTGCTAAAGTTTTTTCCTTCAATATACATGGATAAGCTCCTAATCGCATTGTACCACCTTTTTTATCAATTCCTTTTTGTTCTTCCATAATATGAATAACCGGGTTTTTGGAATTTTCATCAAACTCAGCAGAATCAGCATCTGCAATTCCTAACACATTTCTAGCGAATTCTACTACTGCCATCTGCATGCCTAAACAAATTCCCAAAAATGGTATTTTATTTTCTCTAGCATATCGAATAGTTTCAATTTTTCCTTCAATTCCTCTATTTCCAAATCCTCCTGGAACTATAATTCCTTCTATTCCTTCTAGTTTATCTTTCACATTATCTTTATTAATAGTTTCAGAATCTATTAGTTTTATCTCTACTTCTACTTGATTTTCAAAACCTGCATGATGCAAGCTTTCGATAACAGAAATATAAGAATCTTCTAATTTCACATATTTTCCTACAATTGCAATTGTAACTTTATTTTCTTTATCTATACTTTTAATATTTTCGATTATTTCTTCCCATTTAGTATTATCTGGTATATATTTATCTAATTTTAAATGATTGCATACTTCTCTTGCTAATCCCTCTTCTTCTAACATCAATGGTACTGCATATAAACAGTCTGCTGTCTTATTTTGTATTACACTTGTTTTTCTAACATTGCAAAATAACGATAATTTTTCTCTAATTGTATCAGGTATATCAGTTTCTGTTCTACATACTAAAATATCTGGCTTTATACCATAACTTTGTAATTCTTTTACAGAATGTTGTGTTGGTTTTGACTTTATCTCATTAGAACCAAAAATATAAGGTAGAAGTGTAACATGGATATATACCACATCTTCTGAATTTTTTTCTAATCCCACTTGTCTAATTGCTTCAATAATAGAAAGTCCTTCAATATCTCCTACTGTTCCCCCTAATTCTGTTATGACAATATCTGTATCTGTATTTTCAAATCCATATATTTTTTCTTTTATTTCATTTGTAATATGAGGAATTACTTGAACCGTTTTTCCTAAATAATCTCCTCTTCTTTCTTTTTCAATTACATTTTGATATATTTTTCCCATTGTGACACTTGAATTTTTAGTTAGATTTTCATCAATAAATCTTTCATAATGTCCTAAGTCTAAATCTGTTTCTGCTCCATCATCTGTAACAAATACTTCTCCATGTTCATATGGATTCATGGTTCCTGGGTCTACATTAATATAAGGATCGAATTTTTGAATGGTTACCTTATATCCTCTATTTTTTAATAATCTTCCTAAAGAAGCTGCTGTTATTCCTTTCCCTAATCCTGATACTACTCCACCTGTTACAAAAACATATTTTGTGTTCATAATTTCCTCCTACATTATTCCTTCTAATTAAAATAAAAAAAAGATTAAAAAAATTACCGAAAAATTTGGTTTTTTTTTAATCTATTTCTAGTTTACCACTTTTTTGGATAAAATACAAGTGTTTTTGTTATATTTTACATTTTGACTGTTACTGGTTAATATTTTTTCACTTTTTATTACTCCAAAGTATTGTTCTGTTAATATTTTGCAATTAAAGCTTTTATTCTAATTCCTTGTTCTGAAAACATCTTTTCATGTTCTGTTTCTATATTATTTTCAAATATCGGTTCTTGATGTAAATCAAAAGTTTTCTCTAATATTGTAAAGCCACTCTCTTCCAAATAGCCTAAACTTGCTCTAAATAAATCATCATCATCTGTTTTAAAATATATTTCTCCTCCTGGTTTTAAAAATGTTTTATATTTTTCTAACTGTCTTGTATGTGTCAATCTCTTTTTCCTATGTTTTCCTTTTGGCCATGGATTACAAAAATTAATATAAATTCTTTCTACTTTATCTTTTTTATCTAAGATAAGAGGTATTCTTTCAATGTCAAATCTAGTAATAAATACATTATTTGGTTCTAAATTTTTTTCTCGATAAACTGCTTCAATATTTCTTTTTGCTAACCCTAACATAGCATCTACTAAATCAATTGCTATATAATTGATATTTAAATTACAAGATGCTAATGTTGAAATAAATTGTCCTTTTCCACATCCTAATTCCAAATGTAATGGTTGCTCTGGTTCTTTGAATTGTTCTTTCCATTTTCCTTTCATATCTTCTGGATTATCAATATAAAATTTACTAGCTTCTAATTCTGGTCTTGCCCATTTTTTATATCTAATTCTCATGTATATTTTCTCCCATCTCGTTACATTCATAGGTTACACTTTTAACAATTAAAAATTGCAATTAGTAACTTCATTTTTTCATATTTTATCCTATTTTATCTTATTTTTCAACTATTTTTATGTTATAATAATAAATATCTATTTATGAAAGGAATTTATCAAATGCATTTAAATTATCAAATAAAAGAAACAGATAATTACGCTAATATTAATTCTGTGTTAATTAATCAATTTCATATATCCACAAGATTATTATCCACTCTAATTAAAAAGCAATGCATTATGTGTAATAATCAAAAAGTTGATAGCAGAAATCCTGTTAAACCAAATGATATTATTACAGTTGATTTAAGTTACGAAGAAGATAATTCTAATATAGTTCCTACTAAAATGGATTTATCAATTCTTTATGAAGATAAATGGATGCTAATCATAGATAAACCTGCTGGTATTGCAGTACATCCTTCTATGCTACATTTTGATGACTCCTTATCTAATGGAATTAGGTATTATTTTGACTCAATTGGATTAAAAAAGAAAATACGCCCTGTTAATCGTTTAGATTTAAATACATCTGGAATTGTTATTTTTGCAAAATGTGAATTTATCCAACAAAATTTGAGTATGCAAATGGCAAATCATACTTTTGAAAAAATTTATCTTGCAATCATAGAAGGTTTTCTTCTAGAAAAAAAAGGAACTATCGAACTTCCTATTGCAAGAAAAGCAAATAGTATCATAGAAAGATGTGTTGATTTAAAAAATGGGCAAAAATCTATTACACATTATAAAGTGTTAAAAGAGTGGCATCATAAAAATTGCTCTTTGGTAAAATGTTGTTTAGAAACAGGTCGAACTCATCAAATTCGTGTTCATTTTTCTGCTATTGGTCATCCTTTAGTAGGAGATACATTATATGGAAATGCTTCTTCTGAATTTCCTAGACAAGCACTTCATTGCTATGAATTAAAATTTATACATCCTATTACGAAAAAAAATATGACATTGGTTGCAGGTTGGCATTGATTCCAGGTTGGGGTTGGCATTGGTTGCAGGTTGGCATTGGTTCCAGGTATGGATGCCAAATTTTTGTTAAAAATTTGGCATCCATACCTGGAACCAATGCCAACCTGCAACCAATGCCAACAAAAAAAGAGTAAATCTGTAAGCCGGGTTCTGTCTTTTAAAATAGCCATTTATCTAGGATATATATTGCTATATATCTCAAGCCACACAGGTAAGAAGGCGCCGAGCAGGCTTCATCTTCTCATTTAGGTGTTGCTCCAGATGGGGTTTACACTGACCTATTATGTCACCATAATAGCGGTGAGCTCTTACCTCACCTTTTCACCCTTACCAATTTCTTGGCGGTTATTTTCTGTTGCACTATCCTTAAGGTCACCCTCACTAGACGTTATCTAGCATCTTTGCTCTTTGGAGCCCGGACTTTCCTCTCGTAGTTCCTTTCGAAAGCTACCAGCGACTATTCAATTTACTCTAAAAATTATTATATCACATATTGCTTAATTCTTCTAGTAAATTTTTATATTTTATCAAAAAAACACTTTCTTCTTGCATTTGCACTGCATTTTGTAACTCATTTAACATTACATAACTTTTATTTACACTATATTGCTTAGAAGTATCTATTCCTGTAGTTGTTAACAATTGATTAAAAGTATCAATTGCATTTTGAACATCACCTTGTATTCCCGTCCAATCTTTATCTTCTAATTTTACATAAGCTTTTAATATATGTGCCTTTGTTTGAATATTAATTTGATATAGCACATCATCATTTACATTTTTTACAAATTTAGGAATATATTCATATAATGTTACTAACTGTGTTAAAGTATCTTTTTTATTTTCTTCTTTGACAGCCTTTGTTAAATTATCATATTCTTTATTAAATCCCAAAATATCATCTTGATTTAAATTAACTTGATATAAATCTAATGTAATAGAAGGAATAGAAGTATATAATGTTTCTACCTCGCTTTTTACATTATTCCAATTTATTTCATCACTAGCTGTTAACACATTTTGATTTATTAATTCAAATTTTTTCACTTCTTCTTTACTAGAAATATTTGTGTCACTGCCTGAAGAAGAACTTCCTGATGAATCTCCAGTATCACTATTTTCTTTATTACTATTTGCTTCTTCTGAGTCACTTTCACTACCACCACCAGAAGTGCTTTCTTCTCCATTATTAGATTTTTTACTTTCTTCTTCTCCTTTTTTACTAACTTCTAATTTATAATTTTCAAAACTAATATTATTCATTGTATTGCATAAATTAATAATTTTAGATTCTATCCACTCTATTTCTGTTAATGTTTTCTGTTTTTGGTCTATTTGATTATTTTTAGAAGCATTTACATATATTGCATAAAATAATACAACAATAATGGCTACTAGAATAATATATGCAATTTTTTGGATTTTTTTCATATTTTTGCGTTCTCTCCATTCATTTACAATTTTTTATACAAGTTGATTTTCTAAGTAATATCTATTATTTCCATTTTTATTTTTATTTATTCTAGTATAAAATCATTTTTATTTTTTATACTATAATTAAAATAGAAAAATAGGAGAATTTAAATGAATACAATTGTTCACTTATTCAGCCAAAAAAAAGGAGAATTAAATAAATTTTTAAGTAGCTTTTATAATACAAATTTAGAATTAGAAAATAGCTTAACTTGGCAAAAAAAATATGCCAATCCAGTTGAATTGGCTGAAATTATTGGTATTTACGTGGATAATTCAGATAATTATTCTTTATTTATGTGGATTTGTTTAGATAAAAATGTTTTTATTCAAATCACTTCTGCAAATGCAGATGATGTAATAAAATATTTATATGAGAGATTTCCTTATTAATATTTTTTTATTTCTCGATTAAAATTGTAACTGGTCCATCATTTAATAAGCTAACCTGCATACTAGCTCCAAATTCACCTTTTTCTACATGAATACCATATTTTTTCTCACACTCTTGACAAAAATATTCATATAACTTATTCGCTTTTTCTGGCTTTGCAGCTTGTATAAAAGATGGTCTATTACCAGATGTAGTATCTGCATACAAAGTAAATTGAGAAACAATTAAAAGTTCTCCTCCTACATCTTTTAGAGATAAATTCATTTTATCATTTTCATCTGTAAAAACTCTTAACTGACATAACTTTTTCACTAAATAATCTGCATTTTCTTTCGTGTCTTCTTCTGATACTCCCAACAAAACCAAAAAGCCTTTTTCGATTTTTCCTACAATTTTTCCTTCTACTTCTACTTTTGCTTCTTTTACTCTTTGAATAACTAATTTCATTTTTGTTTTCTCCCACTTATTATTCTGTTTATAATTTATTTATCTTTCTTTTCTTCATTACTTTCATCATAATTACTTTCTTGTAAATTTTCTACTGGGTCTGTAAATTCTGTTTCCACTTTATCTGCTGTATCCAATGCAGATTCCATTTCTATTGTTTTTTCTAATGGTTCTTCTTCGCTATTTTCCATAGAAATATCATTTTCTTGTATTTTTTCTTGTAATCTAACTTTTACATTTTGCTTTTCCTGTTCTTTTTCTGGTTTTACCTGTGTCTTTTCTAAAGTTTCTAATACTTCTACTTCTTTTGATGATTGTTGATTTTGTTTTTGTCCACATTTAGGACAAAACTTATCTTCTTTATCTATTTGATAATTGCAATTAGGACATTGTTTTTTATCTTTTAATGTTAAACATTCTTGCAACATGGTTTCAATTTCATCTGATAGAACATCTATTTTTGTACATTGTTCTTCTAAATCTTTTTGAATATTGATTTCCTCTTCTCTGATATGTTTTTCATATACTTTTTCTCCGATTTCTTTATAAATGTCATTAATTTGGTTTCTCAACTCACCTATTTTTAATTTTAGTTTTGCTTCTCTTGCGATTTTTCCAGTTTTATCAGCTGTCATTTTATATGCTTCTGTTGCCTTTTTTCCTAATTTATCAAAAAACTCCATATTAATTTACCTCCCTTTATAATATTATTTGTATTTATTTCTTTCTTATTCAAATTATTTTAGATTTTCTCTTTTTTATTCTGCCTTTTTTTCTTTTGTCATTAAATTTTTAACAGCATCTTTTGGATTTAAATTTTTATAAATAACTTGGTAAACCGTTTCTACAATAGGCATATAAACATTATGAATTTTACATAGTTCATAAGCCACTTCAATATTATCTATACTTTCAATAACCATTCCAACTTCTTTTTTAGTTTCTTCTAGAGATTTTCCTTGTCCAATTAATTTCCCAGCTCTCCTATTTCGACTATGTTCACTAAGACAAGTCACAATTAAATCTCCTAAACCACTTAATCCATAAAAAGTATTTTTTTCTCCTCCTAATTCTACACCTAATCTAGTTAATTCTCCTAATCCTCTAGTTACTAAAGCTGCAAAAGTATTATCACCTAATCCTATTCCAGCCGCTACTCCTGCGCAAAATGCAATAATATTTTTTAAAGCTCCTCCTAATTCTACACCTTTTACATCTGTGGAAGTATAAATCCTCATCTGTTCACACATAAATGTATCTTGAATCATTTTTTGGATTTCAGGATGTTTAGAAGCAATTACTAAAACGGTAGGAATCGCAATAGAAACTTCTTCTGCATGACTAGGTCCTGATAAAACTCCTATTTTAACAGTTGGCATTTCTTCTAATAAAACTTCATCTAATGTTTTTAAAGTATTTTTTTCAAATCCTTTTGAGCAAATAATAACTGGTTTTTCTCCCACATATTTTTTGTATTGCTTAAATATTTCTCTTGTAAATTTAGAAGGTGTTACATGTAAAATAAATTCACTATCTTTAATTACTTCCTCAAAGTTATTAGAACATTCTATATTATCTGGTAATACTAATCCTGGTAAAAATTTGCACTTTTTTTCTTGATTAATTAAATCCATTTCATCTTGTGCAAAAGACCATATTTTTATTTTATTTCCACATCTTGAAAGATGAGTTGCTAATGCCACTCCCCAACTTCCACTTCCTATAATTGCAATTGTTTTCATTGTTTTCATTCCTTCCTTAGTTAAAACATTTTTTTATAATTTTTTACCATTATTCATCTATTATGTTGATATATTAATATTTGCAGACAAAGACTCGGATTGTTACACCAAAGATATGTTTTTGTCAAAAATATTAATATATCAACATTTTAACTTGGAAAATTCATTGTATTTTCTTATAAAAGTAATACATTACCTTATTTCTTAAAACTCAACTTATTTTCTGTACCATTTAAAGTTCTTTTTATATTACTTCTATGGTTATATAAAACAATTAATGCTAAAATAACACTATATATAAAATAACTACTTCCTTCAGAAACAATGTAATTTTCACGAATAAACAAAGTTAATATTGGAAATAAAACAGCTGCCATACAAGAACCTAATGATACCATTCTAGTCAATATCATCAATACTAATGCAAACACTAAACAAATTAATCCAATCTGCCAATTTGTCATTAGCAATATTCCTAAAGATGTTGCCACTCCTTTTCCTCCTTTAAATCCGAAGAAAATCGGAAAAGTATGTCCTAAAACTACTGCGACTCCTGCAATTTGTACTAATAATGCTTTATCTTCTACTTGAAAGATATTTCCTAAGATTATAGCAATTACAATTGCTATTACTCCTTTTAAAACATCACAAATTAAAGTTAATGCTGCTGCCCCTTTTCCTACAGAACGAAGCATATTTGTGCTTCCAGCATTTCCACTTCCTTTTTCTCTTACATCAAATCCTGCTATTTTCTTACTTAAAATAACTGAAAAGTTAATGCTACCAATTAGATAAGCAATAATACCCATAATAATCCAAAGTGCCATATTTTTTCCTCCTTTATTTTTCTTCTCCTTTTTCTCTTACCATAATTCTTACTGGTGTACCTTGTAATCCAAATTCTTTTCTAAACTGATTGATTAAATATCTTTCATAAGAAAAGTGAAATAATTCTTTATTATTCACAAATATAACAAATGTAGGTGGTTTTGTACTTGCTTGTGTTCCATATAATATTTTTAATCTTTTTCCTTTGTCTGTAGGTGGTTGTACCATAGCAATTGCTTCATTAATCACTTGGTTTAAAACAGATGTAGATATTCTTTTGCTATTTTCTTCTGCAACTTGATGGATTAACTCAAACAACTTAGGAACTCTTTGACCTGTTTTAGCAGATATAAAGATAACAGGTGCATAAGATAAATAAGAAAGTTTTTCATAAATTTTTTTTCTGTAATTTTCTAATGTTCCATTTTCTTTTTCGATGGCATCCCATTTATTAACAACAATGATAATTCCTTTACCAGCCTCATGAGCTTCCCCTGCAATTTTAGCATCTTGGTCTGTTACACCTTCTTGTGCATCAATCATCATTAAACATACATCTGCTCTTTCAATAGCAAGTAATGTTCTCATAATACTAAACTTTTCAATAGATTCTGTTACTTTACTTTTTTTCCTTACTCCTGCTGTATCAATTAAGATATATTTTCCTGTTTCATTTTCAAAAGGAGTATCAATAGCATCTCTTGTAGTCCCTGCAATATTACTAACAATAGCTCTGTTTTGTCCTAATATTTTATTAATCAAAGAGGATTTTCCCACATTTGGTTTTCCTATTACAGCTACCTTAATGATATCATCATCTTCTTCTCCTTCTTGTTTAGGTGGAAATTTTTCATAAATCTCATCTAATACATCTCCTATTCCAATTGCATTTGTTGCTGAAATAGGAAAAGGCTCTCCAATACCCAAATTATAAAATTCATAAATCTCCTGTCTCTCTTTTTCAAAATTATCTGCTTTATTACAAACTAATACAATTGGCTTGCCTGATTTTTTTAACATTAATGCTATTTCTTTATCTGCTGCAGTTACACCTTGTCTAATGTCTGTTAAGAAAATAATCACATCTGCCATCTGAATGGCTAAATTTGCTTGTTCTCTCATTTGAGATAAAATGATATCTTCTGAATCAGGTTCTATTCCTCCTGTATCTATCAAAGTAAAATTTCTACCTCTCCAATTTGTATCTGCATACACCCTATCTCTAGTAACTCCTGGCGTATCTTGCACAATGGAAATTCTACTTCCTGCTAAATAGTTGAAAAAGGTAGACTTTCCCACATTAGGTTTTCCGATTATAGCTACGATTGGTTTTGACATATCCTTTATTTAGGGGATTATCCCCTCTCTCCTTTCTTGTTTCTTCCCGTATTATATCTAAAATTTTATCTAAAATCAAGTTTTGGCTTATCTGCCTCCACCGCCACCTCCGGCCTCCGGCCACCTCCGCCTCCGCCAGAGAAGCCTCCTCCTCCACCGGTCGCAGAAGAATAACTAGATGACATAGAAGTACTTACTGCATTAGAAAAACTAGTTGTGAAATTTGTATGCATCATAAAATATAAATAGGTATAATTGTTTATCTCTACCATTTCTTCTATATTTGGATACACGATTTTCAATTGTTTTAAAACTTTTTGTGCGATTCCGAAAACAGTTGCATAAACTAAAAATTTTTCCCATAAAACAATCTCTGGAAGTTCTTTTTTATCTAACATAGAAAATTCTTCCATGAATTTTTTTAAGCCTTTCCATTTTTCAATTTCATCTACACCTTTTTGTGTAAACACATTGATTTTAGATTGTACATGGCTAATCATACCTAAATGAATAATTTCTAAAATAACTAATGGTATCACTGCAATTAATACCAATGGTGTTAATTCCATTGCAGTAATAACTCCTATTAAAATAGAAAAGATAAGTCCTACTACATTTCCTCCGAATTGTGAATTATATTTTGCATATTCTTCTTTTTCTTTTTTATCTTGTAATTCTAACTCTTGCAATCTACTTGGTACATACTTATCAATGTGAGCTTTTAATTTTACTACTTTTGTTTGTGACTTTTGAATATATCTTTCTAATTCTTTAACTGTTATTTTATCTTTTCCTTCAAAAGCTTCTATTAAAAATTTTAATATTGCTCCTTCCTCTTTTGTTAAAGTAATAGTTGTACCTTCTTTTAAATCTATATATATTTCTTCTTTTCCTTTTTCATTTTTTGTCACTTCAAAAGAAATACATTTTTTTAAACTTAAATCTAATAAAGTAGCAGAAAAGATTTTACCAATTTCAGTACTGATAAAAGGCATAGTTTGCTCTTTTAATAAATATAAAGCTTCTGCTGGAGTAGCATCTTCTCTTGGCATTTCTCTAAAATACATTATCTCTTGTGTTGGTTCTATTTTCTTTAAACTTTTTGCTTTTTTTAATTTTTGTCTAATGACTTTTATCAAAATAATACATAATAAGATAGCTATAACTCCTTCAATTATAGCAATTCCATATCGGATATTTTGTTTCATTTGCCTTTTTTGATTTGCTTTTTCTGCCCAAACTGTTTCTTCTTGAATAACTTCTTGTAATCTTTCTTTATTAGCTCCTCTATTTGTACTTGTTATCATTTCTGTTGGGAATAAACTTCTCACCTCTATAAAATTACCTGCATTTCTTCCATTTATTTTAAATTCTATGGTATTAGAATTTACCACATAGATTTCTCCATTTAAATCTTCTGTATGTCCCCATACTCTTATTTCGTCTTTTGAAGTTGCACTTTGTGGCAAAGTAATGGTTCCCATCACTTTTTGAGCATTCACTTCAAAATCTTCTCCTACAAATTGCCAATATAATTCTGCTTTATCTTGATATTTCGCAATAGCATCTTCTACTGTATATTGAATTTTATATTCTTTTGTTGCACTACGATTATCTAATCCAACTCCCCAAGCAATTTCAAACATACCATTTTTATTTACCAAACCATAATAACAATTTTGGGTCACATGATACATCTCTTGCTCTATTTTTCTAAAAGGTTGGTTTTGTCCATTTGTAATATCTGTTACAGTTACATTTGTAATAGTAGAATACCTACTGTTGTCTAACTTAAATGTCTTATATAAAGTATTTGTATCTTCTACATCAATATCCCAATATTCTGTTACTACCATACTTCCATCTTCTTGAATTTGTGCTTCAAATTGTAATAAATTTAAAAACAAATCACTACTAGATGCTTTAGCTACTCCTGTTTTGCATATTATACATGCACTTATTAATATCATAAAAATAATACATCTTTTTAATCTTTTCATTCTTTTTCTATCCCCACTTTTTTTCTAATTTCTCTTATTTTTTCATTTGTATTTTCTAATAAATCTTCCGGAAATGTAATTTCAATATCTTTTATTTGTATTTTTTCTTTTGCCTTTACTATTCTATTCACACTTCTATTTACTCTTGCTTCTAATATAGGATTTCCTTGCACTTTATCCACAATTTCTTGGATAACAGTATCATGCTCTATTCCTTTTATAATAATCATATCATATCCTGCATGAAATGCTTTTTTTACGGCTTCTTTTTTTCCATATCTTCTTCTAACAGCACTCATTCTCATATCATCTGTTATTAATATTCCTGTATAATGATATTTTTTTCGAATTTGTTTTACAACAAATTTCTTTGACATGGTTGCAGGATAGCCCCCTGTTTGTCCTTCTATTTTTAAATGCCCTACTAAAATTGCATTTACTCCTTGCTGTATCATCTTTTGAAAAGGATATTCATCTTCTTTTTCTAATAATTCCTTTTGTTTTCCCTTTATCATAGGAATTCCGAAATGAGAATCTTTTGTCGTAGCTCCATGACCAGGAAAATGTTTCACAACAGGTAATATTTGAAATTTTTCTAATTGCTTAAAATAGGTTAATCCATTTTCAAATACTTCTTCTTTATCTCTACTAAATGCCCTATCTCCAATTGCATGCCTATCTTCAAATCGCTTGATATCTAAAACAGGTGCTAAATTCAAATTAAACCCTAATTTTTCCATCATGTTACCTGCAATTTCTCCGGGCTTGCTCTACCAAATCCTCTTCTTGATACTGGGCTAATTGATAAGCAGAAGGAAAATTTAAAAACTCTTTTGGCATTCTATTAACTCTTCCACCTTCTTGGTCTGTGGCAATAAAGATGGGAATAGGATTTTTAGCATTTATTTCTTTCATGCTATTGACTAGTTTTACCAATTCTTCTTGATTTTTGTAGTTTTTCTTATATAATAAGATTCCTCCCACTTTATCTCTCAAAATATATTCTTTTATCAAAGAGATAGGATTTGTTTTATTTATCCCTATGATAAACATTTGTCCTACTTTTTCTTCTACTGATAATTGTTTTATCTTTTCTTCCATATTTCCCCTTTTCTATATTTTTTCGTTCTAAAACAAAAGCTTTTCCTTTTATGCTCTAATTTTACTATATAAGAAATAAAATAGCAAGGAATTTCTTGTTATTTGAACAGTTTTAAAATCCTAAAATATTATTGCTATTCATTGGAATTTTTGATGTAATTATAGCATTTTAAAGTAATATATGGTATAATATCTCTGGTTTATTTTAAGGAAAAAAATTAAGGAGGAACTGGATATGAAGAATAAATATAATTTAACTCTGGAACAAAATATATTTTTGGCAAAAAGAAATTTAGTAGACAATATATATGCCAATGCAAGAATGGAAGGTTTAAACATAACTTTCCCAGAAACTAAAACTATATTAGAAGGTGTTAATGTTCCTAATTTAAAAATAGATGAAATTCAGTGTATATTAAATTTAAGAGATGCTTGGAAATATCTTATTAATAATATACATGCAGATTTTAACCTTGATTTTATTTGTAAAATAAATGAACTTGTAGCAAGAAATGAAAGTATTTCTTGGGGAATATTGAGACAAGGCGGAGTGCAAATAACTGGAACAGATTATATTCCTGAAATACCAAATGAAGAAGATGTAAAACAACAAATAAATAATATCTTACAAATAGAAAATGCTACAGAAAGAGCCATAGAGTACATGTTATATGGTATGAGAAGTCAATTATTTTGGGATGGAAATAAAAGAACAAGTACAATCTGTGCTAATAAAATAATGATTGAAAACGGGTGTGGAATTATAAAAGTTCCAGATAATAAATTAAAAGATTTTACAATCTTGTTATCTGAATTTTATAGTACGAATAATAAAGAAAAGATTAAACAGTTCATTTTTGATAACTGTATTGATGGAATAGTTTTTAAAAACAACCAATAATTTAATAATTTTAACAAAAAAATATAAGATTATTTATTAAACCTTTCTCAAAAAAATATGATAGGAAATAGTGGAATTCTATTCCCAAACAAAGGAGAAATACAACATGGCATTTGATGGAATCGTTACAAAAGCAATAATTTCTGAATTACAAGAACTATCAGGAGCAAGAATAGATAAAGTATTAGAGCCTAATAAAAACACTATTATATTAGGCTTATATCATCATGGTCATCATTATGCACTTTACATTTGTATTGACGCACAAAATGGAAGAATTCATCTTACAACACATTCTAAACCAAACCCTTCTGTTGCTCCTAATTTTTGTATGTTACTTAGAAAACATCTCATTCGGAATGCGTTTAAAAAATATTTTCACACAAGAATTAGACAGAATTATTACCATAGAATTAGAAGGATTTGATGAAGTAGATGATATTTTAGAAAAAACATTAGTTATAGAGTTAATGGGAAAACATGGTAATATTATTTTAAAAGATGATAACAATATCATTATTGATTGTTTAAGACATATTCCAAATTCCGAAAACATAGAACAAAGTAGATTACCTAATACAGTTTATCACTACCCTAATACTACGAAAAAATCCCTTTTAGAAATAAATGCTCTAGAAACCTTTACAAAATATTTATCATTAGAAACTTCTACTAATACTAAAGATTTACCCAATCTCATTTCTAACACCTATAATGGTATTAGCCAAGCTACTATTCAAGCCTATTTAAACTATTTTTCACTAAAAAATGTACCTTTGTCAGAAGCACTAGAAAAAATCTATTCTTATTTGCAAGAACTTATTTTTGGAATAGATACTTTACAACTAACATTTGAACCAATAGTAAATAGTAAAAACAAAAAAGATTATTTCCTAATATCTAAAAAAAATGACCAATACTTTTCTTTAAACTTTTTTATAGATGATTTTTATGAAAAAAAAGAAACAAATGAAAATTTTAAAAATTATCGAAATAGTGTTTTAAAGTTAATTTTAAGCACTTTGCAAAAATATCAAAAACGCTTAGAACATATTAATCAAAAATTAAAAGATTGCCAAAATATGGAGCAATATCAATTATATGGAGAACTACTAACAGCAAATCTTTATCATATACCTTCCTATAATCTAGAGAAAATAGAATTAGAAAATTATTATGAAAATAATAAACCTATTGTGATTCCTTTAGATAAAAAATATTCTCCAAGTAGCAATGCTAAAAGATATTTTAAAAAATATAGAAAATTAAAAAATGCTTTAGAAATTGTTTCCATGCAAAAACAAGAAACCATACAAGAATTGAATTATATCGAAAGTATTGTTTATGAATTAGAAGCATGTAACAATATAAAAGATGTTTCTGATATTTATGAGGAAATTTCTGAAAATGTTATTTTTCAGGATAAGATAACACAATTAAAAAAACAAAAAAATAAAAAAATTAATAAATCTAAATTAACAAAAAATAAGTTTAGCTCTTTTAATCCTATCAAATTTACAATAGAAAATTATACATTTTTAATAGGAAGAAATAATGTAGAAAATGATTATCTTACTTTAAAATATGCTAAAAAAACAGATTTATGGTTTCACACCAAAGATATCCATGGTAGTCATGGTATATTATTATTAGAAAATAAGCCTATCCCCAATATTGACATCATCACTCAATGTGCCCAAATTGTTGCTTTTCATAGCAAGGCAAAGCTTTCTTCTAATGTACCAGTAGATTATTGTGAAGTAAAATATGTTAAAAAACCAAATGGTGCAAAACCTGGTATGGTAATTTATACTAATCAAAAAACTCTTTATGTAGAACCTCTTAAAAGCTAAAAAAGAAAACCAGTCCTAAACTTGGTTTTCTTTTTGTTTCATATTCTTTACATAGCAATTAATAATGTAATTATAGTTGCTGCAATAATTTCTCCTTTTGTCCAGTCTTTTGGAACCCATTCAATTTCATCTACTGGCTCTTTTTTATCTGCAATAACCACTTCATAAGAACCAACTTCTTGCAATTTGAAAAACACTTCAAAACTCATGGTTCCATTTTGTGCCAAATCTTTCACTTCTATATATCTTCTTCCTAAAAATACATCTCTTTTAGAATAAAAATCTATTCTAACATACTTTCCATTTAACTCTTCTGGTTCAGAATTTGTAATAGTTCCTCTTATTCTTCCATTGACTAATGTTGCTTCTGCCTGATAGATATTTACCTGCTCTATATTATCTTTTCTATTTATTTTTCGATAGGTAGAATTTAATCCTACATTAATCAAAAATTCAGAAAGAATAATAAATGCTAAAACCCATACAGCATATTTTAACAAAGTTTTTACCCTATCCATCTTTTATTTTCTCCCATCTTTTTCAAAACTAGCTTTATTATACCAAAAAATCCCTGTATTTTCAAGAGTTTGTCCTATTTTACTTCTAATTCTTTTCCTAAATAAGTAGAATAAATATAAGTCTTTTCGACTTTCTGATTCATCGCTTCCTCTAATGCATACTGATATAATTGTAATTGTTTCCCATATTTGGATATCAGTTCTTGTTCTCCATCTTTTTCTACATAATCTGTTTTATAATCCACCAAAACTAATTGTCCATTTTCATCTTGATAATATAAATCAATAATACCTTGTACTAATATCCATTCTGCTACTTCTTGTCCATAAATCTCTTTGGCTGGTATTTGGATATAAAAAGCTTTTTCTCTTTCTATTTCCTTTGCTTGTTGTAATTGTTTCCAAATGAATGATTTCGTAAATTGTAAAATTGGATAAGGATTAATATTTTCCGCTTCGTTTGCGGTAATAATTTCTTTTTGTACTAAATCTTGTATTAATTCTCTTATTTTCTCCAAATCATACTGTATATTTTCTTGTAAATGTTGCATACATAAATGTATTAAAGTACCTTTTTGTGCATTTGTTAATTTTTCTTCCTGTGCTTTTAAAAATTTAGGTTTCGCAAATGTGATTTCAGACTTTTGAATAGTTACTCTTTTTTGACTAAGTTGTTTTAATTGTGTCACAGATGCTTTTGTTGGAATGGTTGTTGCTAATATGTTAGGATATTTCCATTGTAATATATTTCTAATATTTTCTATTTGTTCTGGCTGTAATGTTTTTGATTTTTCCTCTAACTCTTTTTTTATCTCAATCTTTTCTTTTTCCTTCATAACACTATCTGTTAGAACTTCTTTTTTAGAATATACATTCCAGTCAAATATCTGATTAATTATAGATTGTTCGTATAAGTATACTAATAAAAACCAATCTATATATCTTTTATATTTTTTTACTAAGATAGGTTCTATTTTCCCATCTTTTTTAGGAGATTTATCAACCTGTTCTTGCATTTTTTCCAACATTTTTGGATAATCTTTTACCATACCTGTAATAATAAGTTTTTCCTTTGCTCTTGTTAATGCCACATAAAGTATCCTCATTTCTTCTGACAAAGTTTCTATCTTCATCTTATTTTTTATTGCTTCTTTTGTTAAAGTATCGTATTGGATTTGCAATTCGTCATCTTTATATTTCACACCAATTCCTAAATCTTGATGTAATAAAATAGCATCATTTAAATCCATCAAATTAAATTGCTTTCCTGTTCCTGCCAAAATTACCACTGGAAATTCCAAACCTTTACTTTTGTGAATACTCATAATTCTAATAACATTTTCATTTTCTCCTATGATTTTAGCTGTTCCCATATCTCCGCTACTTAATTGCAATCTTTCTACAAAATGAATAAAATGATATAATCCTTTAAAACTTGCTTTCTCATAAGATTTTGCTCTTTCAAATAACATCTTTAAATTTGCTTGTCTTAATTCTCCATTTGGCATTAATCCTACATAATTATAATAACTAGTATCTGCATAAATTTTCCATATCAATTCATCTAAACTAAAAAACTCCTGTTCTTTTCTCCATTCTTCTAATTGATTTAAGAATTTCTCTATCTTGTTTCTTAATTCTGTATTTGCATTTACTTTTGCTTTTTTTAAACATGTATAAAAATCATCTTGTTTATCATTAAGACGAATTTCTACTAAATCATTATCTGTAAAACCACCTATACTAGACCTAAGTACACTTACTAATGGAATATCTTGCATTGGATTATCAATGATTTTTAACAAACATAACATTGTTTGTATTTCAATGGAATCTAAATATCCTTGTGAACTATCTGAGAATACAGGCATCTCTAATTTTAAAATTTCTTGCTCATAAATAGGTGCTGCCTGTGTCGTTGCACGTAACAATACCACAATATCTTTATATTGAATATCTCTAAAATCCCCTTTTTTTCTATCCCAAACTTGAAATTTTTCTTGTATTAATTTTTGAATTCTTTTTGCTACAAATCTAGCTTCTACTTCAATATCTTCTACTCTTTCTTCTATTTCTGTTTGTTCTATATCATCATCCAAAGGAGTAATTTCTTGTTCGTCACCGTGTTAAATCAATAACATTTACTTCTGCCTTCAAATCTTGATTACTTTTTTCATAATCTGCTCCCAAGTTCAAATATTCCTCTTGATTATAATCCACATCTCCTAATAAATTGCTCATAATATTTTGAAACACCAAATTTGTTACTTGTAATACATTTTCTCTACTTCTAAAATTCTTGAATAACTGTATTTTTAAATTTTCCTCTCCTTTTTGTTTTTCTTTTAATGGATAAGAAGCATATTTGCTCAAAAATAATTCTGGCATAGCTTGACGAAATTTATAAATACTTTGCTTAACATCTCCTACCATAAAAATATTATTGCCTCTAGAAATTGCTTTTAAAATATATTCTTGTACTAAGTTACTATCTTGATACTCATCAATGGCGATTTCTTCAAACTTTTCTTCATAAGTTTTTGCAATTGCTGTTTTTTCTATTGTTCCCTCTTCTGTTTGATGACAAAGGATTTGCAAAGCAAAATGCTCTACATCACTAAAATCTACAATATTTTTTTCTCTTTTCTTTTTTTCAAATTCTTGTTGATATTCTAAAATAAGATTTTCTAATTTTTTTAAGATTTGATACATATCTAAAATATCTTGATTTGCCTCTACTGAAGAATAATTTAAAATTTTGTCTAATCTTTTTTGTAACTTCTTTTTTACATCATCTCTTATCTTTTTAGCCTCTTCTTTATACATAGAATCCACTTTTTGTCTTGGCCAAGTAATAAAACTCAAATTTTGATATTTTTGATAAGTTTCATCCCAATGATTCACGGTATTTTTTAAGTCCTGTAACATATTGATATCATTTTGTAAGGTTTGTACGAATTTTTCTAATTCTGGTTCCCATATTATCTTTTCCTTTGCTTGCTCTAAAGAAGAAATAGCATCTATTAATTCTTCTTCTACTTCTTGTAACAAAACTTTTCCCCATGGTGTTTCTGAAAAATCCTTTTCTACATCTTGCTCTAAATGATACATTTCTACTTTTTCTTTTAACCATTCTTGTGGAAAAGGATTACTTTGCATGTAATTATCTATTTTTAGAATTAATTCTTTTAAAGGGGTATCATCTCGATAAGTAGTATATACATTTAACAATTTTGTAAAATCTGCATTTTCTTCCTCATATTTTTTTTCAAATAATTCTTCTAATACCTCTTGTTTTAATAATTCTATTTCAGTGGTATCTCCAATTCTAAAATTAGGAGATATATTATCTAGTTCATAAAAGTAATTTTTTACTACTTCTAGACAAAAGGAATCTATGGTACAAATACTAGCTTTATTTAATAAATTAATTTGTCTTTGTAACATTTGATTTTCTGGCTCTAATTCTAGTTTTTTGTCAATTGCATCTAATACTCTTTCTCTCATTTCAGAAGCTGCTGCATTGGTAAAAGTTACTACTAATAATCTATCAATATCTATTTTTTGTGTTAATATCTTTTGGATAATTCTTTCTACTAATACTGCTGTTTTTCCACTTCCGAGCTGCTGCTGCAACTAAAATATTAGCATCTTTTTCTTCTATTGCCTGCTTTTGTTCAGGTGTCCAATTTACTTTTTCCATTTTGAATCCTTTCTGCTAGTACATACTAACATTATTTCTTTGTTCAAATAAAATAGCTATCATTTTCCAAACTTTTGTAAGTTTTCTTTTAAGTCTTGTAATGCCAACTTTCGGTGGCTTATTTGGTTCTTTTCATCTAGTGTCAATTCTGCAAATGTTTTTCCGTTTGGCAATTCAAATATTTCATCAAAGCCAAAACCATTTTTTCCTCTTTTTTTTGTTGCAATTTTCCCTTCTACTTCTCCCTTTCCTAGAATAAAGTTTCCATCTTCATAATAAGCCATGCAACATATTACTCTTGCCGTTCTTTTTTGTTCCTTTTTCATTTTCTCTAAAATAGCATTATTTCTTTGCTCTTGCGTTGCATTTTCTCCTAAAAATCTTGCTGTATGTACTCCTGGCCATCCTTTTAAAATATCTATACATAATCCACTATCATCTGCTATAACTGGCATTTTTAGAACATTTGCTATTTCTTTTGCTTTTTTCATTGCATTTCCTTCAAATGTATCTCTGTCTTCCTCTACTTCTATTTCAGAATTCATATCTTTTAATGTCAAAATTTCATAGTCTTTTAAAATTTCTTTTATTTCTTTTATTTTTCCTGGATTATTTGTTGCGATTACTACTTTTTTCATATTTTAATTGACCTTTCTTTTTTCTCTTCGTTTCCAATATTTTATACCATTAAATAAGCAATATTTCAATACTTATAAAAATAAAATATAGTATCCTGTTACTGATTAATGGTTTTTCACTTTTTATTACTCAAAAGTATTGATATATTAATATTTTGCAGGCAAGACCCGGATTGTTAAGCCCCAGCTATGTTTTGCCAAAAAATATTAATATATCAATACTTTTTCTATTTATTTTTGAACCATTAATTAGTAACAGTATCCTTGACCTAAAAGGAATTGCCAGCAGGGTATCACCCCGCTGGCAAGAAATACTATTCCATCTCTAAAAATTCGTATTTGCTTTCTGTCTTATTCAGTAGAAATTGAATGAACCTTTTTCTAATTTGAAGTCTTTCTTCTTCTGAATAGCTATCCGGAATAAAAAGTTCTCCGGTCATAGAATTATAAAGCAACAATATCTTAGGTGCTCCTTTCCCTTCTATTGTAAAAGCACCTGCTTGGTTGTCTGCCTTTTCAACAAATCTTACTGCATTGTAAGATAAGTTGAAAGCATAAGAAGTTTTTATATATTCGCTCCTTATGTCTATTACATTATCATCCCGGATACTTATTTTTTGCATTGTGTAGAGATTCATACTATTTCCTCCTTATAGAATATTAGATTTTTCTTACTGTTTCATTGTACCATATTTTACATAAAATTTCAACATTCTTCTTTCTTTTATTAGAACACCAGTTGTTTTTAAACGATTACCTAACACCTTAACAAAGCTAAAATAATGTGTTTACTAATTAAATATTGTTATTGTTATAGCACATATATCTTCATTTTACACAAAAACAAAGAAAAATTTACTCATTAAATGCCTTTATTTACTCTACAAATAGCTTTTAATCGGTAACTAGAAGTTACTTTTTCTAAATAGAAATTACTTTTTCAGTTGACCACTTTATAACAACAATCATAACCACGTGTAAAACGCGTGGTTTGAACTTGCCCTAAAAGGGCTTATAACATTGCCAGCGCCTAAAGACG
>CALXME010000022.1 GCA_944389395.1 uncultured Clostridia bacterium
CTTGCTTAAAGCTTTTAATCTCACGCGCATAGCGCGTGGTTTTTGTTTCACTTCGTTTCACAAGGCTAAAGCGTAATCATAACCACCCGTAAAGCGTGTGGTTTGCTCTTAGCCTAGAAGGCTTTTGTACTGGCACTTCTGAGATTAAGCCTTCCTAAACGGTTTTCCAACCGCATTTCTTTCTCAGGCTACCACTTAAGTGGTCCTAGTCCCTTTCTTATTTTTCTCTTTTTTTCCTTTTCTTCTTTTTCAAATGAATCTACATATTCTTTTATACTTATTTGGTCTGTTGCTATATCTTCTTGTAATTGTTTTCTTATGTATTTTTCTATTGCTTTTTTATTTTTGCCTACTGTATCTACATAATAGCCTTGACACCAGAAGTGCCTATTTCCATATTTATATTTTAAATTTGCATGTCTATCAAATATCATTAAGCTACTCTTCCCTTTTAAATATCCCATTATGCTTGCTACACTATATTTAGGTAGTATTGCTACCAACATATGTATATGGTCTGGATATATGATATTTGCAATTCCAAGTACTGTGTGCTAAACTATTATTGTCTTTCATGACAAATTTCTCCTTTTTGATTTTTATTTGCGGTTGGCGAACCACATTTATTATATCAAAAAGGAGAAATTTTTTTACTCATAGCTAGAAGCTTTTTGAACCCAGCGTATAACACGGGGTTTTCAATACACAAAAAAGATACAACCAATGTTTTTGACAAAGGTTGTATCTTTTCAAAAAATATCATTTTAATATTTCTTGTTACTAACTTTTTTTACTTTCATTAAAGATATCGTTGTCATTTTCGCTGTAAAACTCAGGGTAGACTATCTGTAACCAATGTTTTGCTACATAATATGCTAATTGTAAATCATTGTTTTTGACTTTTTTAGTAGTATTTGAACATTGAATAATGTTATTTAATATATGTTCTATAGGTTTGATAATAAACTTTAATTTATTATATTTATGAATTAAAATACAAATACTATTGTAAATTGCAATATATGCAATTAAAAAGGAAATGCCTAATAGTAATTTATTTTGGTAATTTTGAAATATAAGTTCTTCAACACAAAAAACTATTATTACTGAGAATATACTAGCTATAAATTCTTCAGTAGATTCTAGTATTTGTTTCCTGCTACCACAGTCAACACAAAATCTAGAAGTTTCTTTAATTTCCTTTATACTTTTGGGCAATCTTTTATTTTTTTCAAGAAAATTTACCATCATGTGTTCTGCAGAATGTTTACTTTTTAATGGTTGTGATACGAACTTACATTCAAGGATTACTTTAAGAAAAACTTGAATAAATAGCAATATTGAATTCAAAAACAATAGACCAATTAATATGTTATCTATTATAAGTGATACAGTAAACATTAAAAAAACCATTAAGAAATCAAAAACTGTTATAAATGCTAAAAATTTTAAAAATGCCTTATCCTTGATATTTTTCTTAATATAAGTTAATGTACTTGCATTGTCTTGCGTATTGTTTTCAAATTCTTGTTCTTCCTCATATTTAATTGTAAATGTACCATCCTTGTTATCTCTTGCTACTACATATTGTTCATCATTAAAATAAAACCGTATTTCATCTTCTAGGCTACTTGCATGAAATACTATGAGTTTTTCTGGGTCATTGGATTTCCAGATTGATTTTAGATAAAACCGTTCTCCCATAACATACCTCCATGTAAAATAAGTTAATAGTTTGTACAATTCTTTTTAGAATTATCTGTCAACTATTATACAACTTTTTTACATAATATGCAAATTTTTTGAATTAATAACTTTTGTTGTAATCTCTTTATTTTCTAATTTTGAGGTGGTCACAATTTGTGACCACATAATTTCTAATTTTTCTTCTTTTGTTTATATAAAAAAACAACCTACAAACCTTATAGTTCGTAAGTTGTTATAATTTGGAGCGATTACGGAGCAGGTTTGCGAAAAAATATAACTGCAAAGTAATGCTCTTTTTATATAAATCGATTTATTTGTTTATACTTTAACATAAAAATTGTATTTTATCAATAGGAGATTGAACAATTTATACAGTTTTTAGACATTGCTAGAAATTCCTGACATTCTATGCTATAATACTACTAGTTTTAAATAGTAGAAAGAAAGGAAAAATATATATGCTAAGTGGAAAATTTGAAAATTGTTATGGATTAAAAAGTTTTGAATTAAATGAAATAGATTTTACTACTTCGAATAAAGCTATTATCTATGCACCAAATGGAGTAATGAAAACATCATTTTCCAATGTTTTTGACGATATTTCAAAAGGAAATAAAACAACAGACAGAATATTTAATGGTTTAAATTCAAGTTATAATGTGAACTATTATTCTAGTACATATACTAATTCTCAACTTTCAAAGCATGATAACATTTATGTAGTAAAGTCATTTGACGAAAAATTTGAATTATCAAAAGAAACTATTAGTACACTGCTTTCAGATGAAAAAACTAGAAAAGATTATGAAATATTAGTTTCTCAATTTTCTGATGAATTATCAGAATTTAAAAGTAATTTAAGTAAATTATCAGGTTTTGCTCAGAAAGATATAGAAGAAACGTTAAAGAAAGATTTTAAAATTAGTAAAAAATCTGATTGGTCTGATATTTTTTCTAAGATAAATGAAATATTTTCTACAACTGAAAACATAGAGTTATTTAATAACATCAAATATACTGATTTAATAAACGAAAAAACTGAAACAATTATAACTAGTCCAAGCTTTTTAAATTTGATTGATAGCTATGTAGATTTATTAAACAAAATAATTTCAGATAATGAAATTTTGTCTAAAAATTTTAGTGATTATAATGCAGAAGAATTAGGAAAATCTTTTAAAAAGCATGATTTATTCAAAAATAATCATAAAATTGTATTACAAAACGGTAGAGAAATTAAAAGTGCATCAGAATGGAATAATGTAATTAATGAACAATTAGATAAAATATATTCAAATCCTGAAATCGGAAAATCGCTACAGGATTTAAAGAAAAAATTAGTTGGAAACGATAGTGTCAGAACTCTTAGAGAAATAATACTAGCTAATAAAGAAATAATAGTTTATTTTAATGATATAGAAAAATTGAAAACTTTGTTATGGGCTAATTATTTAAATAACCTTGAAAAAGATTTTTCTGCATATTTCTCAAAAGTAAATTCTTATTCAGAACAAATTAAATCTCTTTACGAAAGTGCTGAAAAACAAGCAGAAAGATGGCAAAAGGTCGTTAATGAATTTAATAGAAGATTCAAAGTTCCATTTGAAGTAAAAATTTCAAACAAAGCAAATTTTCTATTAAAAGATGAAGCTCCAAATCTATACTTTACTTATACAAGATGTAAAGGTACTCATGAAGAGGAAAATGCTGATTTTGGAAAAGACGAATTAATGAAATCTTTAAGCATGGGTGAAAAAAGAGCTATGTATCTTTTATATATTTTATTTGACATAGAAATTATAAAAGAAAAAGCCGTACAAGGTTCTGGAAAATATCTAATAATAGTTGATGATATAGCAGATTCATTTGACTATAAGAATAAGTATGCAATTGTAGAGTATCTTTCTGATATATCTAAAAGCCAACACATTGATTTGTTAATACTTACGCATAACTTTGATTTTTATAGAACTGTGGTTAGTAGAGTTGGAATTACAAGAGAAAAATGTTATATAGTACAAAAATCTGAAAATGAAGAGCTAGAAATGACCAATTTTGGATATTTAAAAGATTATTTCTTAAATAGCATTGTAAAAACAATTAAGGATGGAAACATTAATACAAATTCTAAAAAAATAAAGTTACTTTCTAGCATACCATTTTATAGAAATTTGACAGAATATATGTTATTAGATACTGATTTTACAAATTTAACTTGTCTAATGCATTTAAAATCTGCACCACTAGATACATGTGTGTTAAAATTATCAGATGTTTGGAACATGATACCTAACAACTTAAAAATTGGGTTTAGTAATACATTTTCAACAGATACAGATGAAAACTATTTAGATTTGCTTAGAAATCTTGCAAAAGATATTTGTAATTCTACAACTGAAAAAATAATTCTAGAAAATAAAATAATTTTATCAATGGCAATTAGATTAGAATTAGAAAAATTTTTAAAACCAATTTTAGTTGCAAATAATATTTCTTTAGAATGTGAAGGTGTTCAAACAAGATGTTGGAGTGAGAATGCAAAGCCCTTCTTAACAATTGAACAAACAAGAATTGTTGATGAAGTAAACTTAATGACACCAGAAAGTATTCATCTAAATAGTTTTATGTATGAACCTATTATAGATATGTCTGATTGGGCATTAAAGCAACTATATAAAAATATATTATATTTAAATGGTATAACATTATAAAACCAAAAGGCAAGGCCACTAGAATTATCTAGTGGCCTTTTTCAGCTGAATTTCTTAGTAATGTTGCTTTTACGATTTTTTCTCTTCAGGTTTAGGATTAACAAATTCCTTTACCTTTTTAATATACTCATATGCTTTGTCGTTTCCCCATGCGTGAATGCCACGCTCCCATTTAGTAACATCTTCTCTGTCAAAAATACTCATATCGAAAGGTTTGAAATTATCTTTCCATTCAATAGAAATAACTCTTTTCCTCCAGCCGATTTCGATGTCACCATCAGGAGTATGACACAAAAACCAAGGTTTATGAGCACAACACGGCTGACTACAATAGCCATTAGGAAGAAGTTCAAAGGTTAATCCATCTTCATAGATAAATTCCATAATTCGATGAATAATTTTGTCAATCTCCCTTTCATGTTCATACTGCTTTGCACATTCTCTATGGGCGACTTTACCATTGATGGTGTCAAATCTTCCTTTTCTTACATCTTCAATAGTAAATTTTTTAGTACACCAAGGGCAACTATCATCTTCAGAAGGAATAGCGCATCCGCTTCCCCAAGATACAAATTCATCAGGCTTTACTTTATTGTAAGCTTTATTGAACTCGCTTTGAGTACAAGCGATAGGCATTCCAGGGATTTCATATTGCTCACCCAGTGTCCATACCTGGCCAAATTCATCAAGGCTATATCTACCAAAGATAACATACTTGTTGAGTTTGCCACCACCTAAAAGCTTATCATAAATCACTCTATCTCTGAGTAATCTATTCAAAGACTCAAGGTCTTTGATTCCGTTTGTAATTCCATCCAAAGAATTAACTGCATGCGGGTCGATGTGGACATTTGCACTATCATACGTAACTAATGCTGTAAGTCTGTAATCTTTTCCATGTATTCTTTCAAGAGAGTTCTCTTTCCAGTCAAAAAGGTCACAGATTTCCTTTGTAAATATCGGCCAACCGAATATATTGAATTCTTTCGGATAAAGCCTTTGCCCACAAAGAGAAACAATTACTGATTTCGGATCTACCATATGTTGGAGTTCAATCCGCCCATAGGTATCTCCTGCACGGTTACCACATCTTTGAATTCTGACGTTTTCTTGATATTGCATATTGTTTTCCTCCTTATGCTTTAATTATAATGCAACAAATACTAACTAAGAAATTTTCCTCATTTTCTGAGAAATCAACCAAAAATATTATACCACATTTTGGTTATTATGTAAATAGGAGAGAGGTTTAAAATAAGTTGTATCATATGTTTGAGGTATTAGGAATACTATTAAATAAAAATAAAGCAACTTTATTTTGTTCTGTTGTTTCCATTTCCATAAGTTTATCCATTGCAAACATTACAAGTTTATATTTTGCAAAGTTTATAAGTGTTGTTCTATATTCTTCATCAACTTCTTTTAACATAGTATCAAATTTTTCATAGTTTTCTTTAGTATTGTATATAAGCCCTGACCATTTGCTTTGACTCATACATATTGCTAGTCTCAATTTATCTTTTATATCCATATTATTTATCATATTTATTAAATATTCAACTTTTTCATTTTCCATATTCTAATTACCTCCATATTAAAATCTTGTATCATATTTCTTTCTATTATTTATATCTTTATTCATTTCATCTTTTGGCTTAATTTTTCTAGCTATATTATTTGCAATCTCATTTTCATCATCAGTAAATATTCCATTTCTATATAAGTCATCACTAACAACTTTATAGTTATTATCTTTATCGTAGCAAATTCTTTTATGAAAATGCCCCATAATACTATGCCAAAACTCTTTGAATTTGTGTAATTGAGCTTTTATGCTTTCTTTTTCCTCTTGTAATCTGTTAATAATTTTATCTTTAGTAGATAATTCACCTTTTAAATTATAAATTTCTTTATATTTTTCTTCTATTTGATATTTAAGTGAACGATTTTCTTTTTCTATTTCAAAAGTACTATGTTCAAAATCTCTAATAGCTACATTTAAGTCATTAACACTTCTAATTGTTTTAGTGGTATCTTTTACATCTTTGGTAAAATTTTTGATTTTATCAATATCCTCGTTTGAAATAACCATATTATTTTTATTAAACTTAGCAGGTTTTAAATTATCTAATATTTGATTTATATCTTTTGTTGTATTATCAAGTTTATTAGTTTGAGTATTAGCTTTATCAAGCTTTTTTTCTTTTTCGGCAAGTTGTTTTTTGACGTTTTTATAATTGCCCATGTCTTTAACATTTATATCTTGATTTCTACCTTTTTGTTTTTCTTTTAATTTAATATCCATACTATAAAATTTATTAAAAGACTTTATACAAGCATTTCTCATTTTATCTTGAATTCCTGTCAATGACTCTTTTGTAAATAGTTTTGATTTACCAACTTGTTTTTTCATTCCTCTAGTACAATTTTCTATTATAGGTACACCTACAATGTGCATATGAGGAGATGTTTCATCAAAATGAATAGTAGCATTTGCTATTTTAAATGTTGGTAATATTTTAATTAAATCATTTACTTGTTCATTATATACATCAATCATTCTTAATCTATATTCTTTGTCTTTATCTTTCCAAAAGTCCATATCTCCAAGTTCAATTATAATCTCACAAGCAAGGTCATTTTGAGATTCGTTTATCTTCATAAAATAGTTATCTATTTTTCTATCATTTCTAGTTTGCTTATTGTTGTACTCTATACGAGCTTCTTCAAATTCTTCTAAATATAAATCTTTTACATCATTTACAATATCATTTGTACCACGAACTACTCTTATCAAATCTTTTTCATTATCATAATCTCTTAAGTTATGCTTATTTACTTTTGATAAAGCATTTGCATTTTGAATAGCATTATTAGAAAGAGAAGTAGTACCAGATACATTTCCTTTAGAAACTTTTTTAGCTAATTTACTTTTGTTTTTATCACTTCCTAAATGAAATGAATAAGCTAATTCTTGTTCCATTAAAAGCACCTCCTTTGAAATTTCTTCGTAGCATAGGCCTTTGACTTGTCATAAGTCCTAACCCCCTATGAGTTATGACATACTATCATAACTCGGGGGCTCTGCGAGGCATAAATTAACTATCGCCACTTTCATTTTTACCTTGTAAAAACAAAACGTGCCACGTTAATTTAATTGTTGCAAAGAAAAGATAAGTGGTATTCCTGCAACAATTATTTATGCTTTTTCTTCGAAGTAATATGGGTAACAACACCCAAGCGTAATTTTCCTTCTGGTTTTGCCAAGAAGTTTTTTAATTGTTTTATTGCAACAAATCTTATAATCTTCTGATTTTTCTTAATCTTAAATTCTACAGCTCTGTTTCTTATCTTTGCAATTTCTGTTTTTGTATCATAATTTTCGTCAATTTTATCATCATGGAAGTAATATTCTCCTAAATCCATATAGTTAATATCTAATTCTTTTTTCAATGTGCCTATATAATCTTCTAATTGTTCTTTATTCATATTTACACTAACTTTAGCATCTTCAAGTTTTCCGTCTTTTTCTATCATAGCAGGAACATCTATAACACCTTTATCATATAGCTTGTCTATCTGTTCAATGAAGCTACTTCTAAAATTTACTTTCTCTATATAGAAACTACCATCATTATTCTTCTTTAATGTTGCATTATCTATAAATTTAGAAATAAAGCTTTGTTTTTCATCTTTACTTTTCATTGTCCAAAGTTTTAATAAAACATCTTTATACATTTCATGTTCAGTTAGTTTTTCTCTTTCAATATCTCTTTCTGCCATGATGTGTTGAGGGTTATAGCTTTCTTTATCAAAATCAAGTGCATCAATTCTTTTATTTTCTAATACAGATAGCTTTTCTTCAATTAGTTTATAATCTTCAGAGAAATCTTCCATTTCTAAAATGCCATTCATATATGCTTTTTTTAGTCTGTCTTTCTGTTGCAAAAGTTTCTTTATCTCTTCATCAATTTTCTTACTTTCATCATCTTTCTTTTCAGCAAGTATAGGGTAGAAATACTTTTTAACCTGGTAATCGTACTCTACTAAATCTAAAATATAATCAATTAAGCAGTTTTCAATTTCATCTTCGCTATAGTACAATTTGCAAGTATCACAGTAATAATACATATATTTAGATTTCTTCCCACCAGTTCCTTTACAAGTCATTATTTGCCCACAAGTAGGACATACAAGCTTTTGAAAAAAGATATAAACTCTATTTCTACAATAAGCTCTTTGATTTTTTTCTTTCTGTTTTTGAACTTCTTCCCACATAGCTCTAGTTATAATAGGTGGCACAACATCTATAAAAAGTTCTGTTTCTTTATCATTATCATATTTATATCTTTCATAATCTCCCATATATATTTTATTATTTATAGTTCTATCGATAGTTGAATCAATCCAATGTTTCTTTTCAGGGTATAAAACTTTTTCTTCATTTAAAATATTCGCAATTGTTTGATAACTTTTACCCTCTAAATACATCTCAAATATTCTAATAACAATATCTTTTGTGCTATTATCAATTTTTAGCGTTTTGTCTTTATCTCTATAATAACCCAGTGGACATTTACCTGGAATATGTCCTGACTTTATAGCACCATTTAATCCGAATTTTGTTCTTTCACTTACTATTTCAATTTCAAGTTGTGATAAAACGGTTAACATTCTAACAAAGAAACGACCATTTGCTGTTGATGTGTTTACATCATCTCTATCACAAATTAAATAGCAATGATATTTTTCAAGTGTACTAATTAAAACCTCTAAATCACGAACTGAACGAGTTACTCTATCTAGTTTATAAGCTACAATATAGTTAATTAGTCCATTTTTCATATCTTCTAACATTTGTTGAAATGCTGGTCTATTTTTCATATCTTTAGCAGATATTCCTGCATCTTTATAAACTTTAAATATTTCAAAGCCTTTATATTTGCATAATTGTTTTAGTTTTTCTTCTTGTTCTCTTAAACTAAAACCCTCACGAGCTTGATCTTCGGTACTTACTCTAATATATATTCCTACAATTTTCTTTTCTTCTGAAAATGGTGTGCTAAAATTTTCCATTTGAAACCTCCAAAAAATACAATAAAGTGCTAGAAAGCCCTTGCTAACTAACACTTTAAAATCAATATTATTATTTATGTAATACTACTTGCTGAAACAAAAATAACTTTTAGTGATAGCTAACTCTTGATAATTTCTCGTAATTGAGATATAGGGTATTTATTGGCTAAATTACCTATGTAAAAATAATCGTGTTCATTAAAGAATAAATATAACTTATCTTTAATAATTACTCTATGTGGTTCTACATAAGCAATATTAGTTTTTTCAACCATTCTCAAATTACCATTCTTTATCTTTGGTTCACAATTACTAAAAGTGCAAGCCCATTCAATTTTAGAACGTAATTTTTTTTCTATTGATATTTCTCTTTTAACTGTAGATATCATACCACAAAAACCTCCTTTTTTCAATATTTTGAGACTGTTTTTACTTTTTTTACCAATATTTATGGCTAGAAGTAAAAAAATAAAGCCGACTAAATCGACTTATATATGTGAAATGATATTCACTTTTTGTTTTCTTCAAACCTAAATTTATCAATGATTTCAAGTGGTTCGACCAAAACGCATTATGGAGCCAATAGGCAGAATCGAACTGCCGACCTACAGGTTACGAATCTGTTGCTCTACCAACTGAGCTATATTGGCAAAATTATTTCTAAAAATTATATTACACTAAAATAAATTTTTTGTCAATTAATAAAATCCTATTTTTAGTAAATAACATAAAATAGAAGGACAAGTTTTATTACTTTCCTTCTATCTTTAATTTATTTAAATCTTTTACCTTTATGTTTTGTTCTTCTAGTTTTTTCGTCTTCGAAATAATCATCTTCTAAAAAATCATTGTTATAATTATCTAAATATTTATTTTTTAATTCTTCCTGTGACAAATTATCTAATATTAATTCGTCCTGGTTCATTTCTTCTTCTATTTCTTCTTGTTCATCATCTTCCCATCCTTGGTCTTCGTTTTGCCAATCTTCATCTTCATTCAATCCTGAAAAAGGTACTCCTGAATATTCTTCTGCAAATCTTTTATTTCTTCTATGCCTTATAACTAGTATAATAATAATTATTATTAAGATAATACCTATCACTGAGCCTATTATTACTTTTTTTCTAAATCCTTCCTGTTTTTTAGCTTCTTCTCTAGCAATTGCTTCTTCGTCTACTAAGCTTTTATTTACAGTAACTTGATAAGTTGCTACATTATTACCATCTTTATCAGATACTAATATTGTAATTATGTTTTCTCCTTCTTTTAAATTCTCATTTCCTGTAACCTCTACTACATAATCTTCTTGTGTAGCCTTTGTTGTAATATTTAACTCTGTATCTTGTCCTATATATTTTACTTGATACTCATATATTCCCGTTTCAAAATTTGGTGATAAAGATAAATTATCTATTTTTAATTCTGCAAGTCCTTTTTCTTGTTCTGTTTCTTCTTCACCTGGAGTGGCATCTTCTGGATTTTCTTCTTCGACTTCTCCTTGTCTTGTTACATTTATTGTATATGTCTTTTTCGTTCCATCTTCAGCAGTTACTACTACATTAAAAGCATTTGCACCAATATTTAATGTTTTTTTACCTGTTCCTGATATACTTGCTTTTGCATGTTGTGCAGTTGCATATACTTCTACTTCTGTTACTTCTTCTGGTACTTCTACTTGATAAGTAGTTGTTCCTGGTTTAAACCCAGTAAAGTCATTTGGCCTGATTCCTAGATTACTTAAATTAGCATTACTAGATTTTTGTGTTGTTGTATTTCCAGTATCTGTATTATCGTTATTAGGTAGATTATTTCCAGTTGAAGGATTTGTATTTATCTCTCCCCCAGCTGGAGGTACTTCATTATTTTGGGCAATAATAACACAAGTTTTAGAAACTGGTTCTGCATTATCTGCTGAAAAATCTGTCATATCTCCTGTTAGACTAAATGAATATTCTCCTGCTTGTGTTGGAGTAAATGTAATACTAGTAGATGCTGTTTCATTTCCAGTAGATGATGTTTGTCCTACTAAAGATTTACTTTGGCCTACTCCTGATAGTTTTAAATTCCAAGCTCCTGCATTGACCGTAGCTGATACAGTAACAGATGTCCCAACTGTTACTGTTGTATTTCCTGTTATTGTTGCACTAGCAGCATCAACTTTGTAAAATATTATAGTTAAAAATAATACTACTAATAAACTAATTAATATTTTTATGTCTTTTTTCAATCTTTGCACCACCTTATCTATATATTTAAATCAGAAATTCCTAATAATTTCTTTTGAATTTTTAATAAATCTGCTGAATTTAAATTACCATCATTTGTAACATCTGCACTAGCACCTTTTGTTGTATTCATAATATTAGTAATACCAAGTAAATGTTTTTGTAATCCTAATAAATCTGCTGAATTTACATATCCATCTCCTGTTACATCACCTTTTTTTATAATAATATATTCATCTCTTATAATGTAATTTGTACCTATAATAGATTGTTCTCCTTCTAAAAAGCTACCATCTGCCTTAGTAATTTTTATACTTCCGAAAGCATCTATAATATCTTTTGCAATAGCATCTGGTCCAACAGTTACTGTTTTATTTACTTTATCTACTTTTACTTTTTGTGTACTTATCAATTCTTTATCATCAGAGTTGTCAGTTTCGTTTCCAACAGATGCATTACCAGAATTTCCTCCGTTTCCAGAATTTCCTAAAGAATTTTCATTTATTGGAACTAAGTATAATTTATATTCTGCTTCATAATCATAAGTTTCTCTAGCAACATAAGCTTCTGTTCCATCTGCTTTTCTGATTTTATCCCAATATGTTCCAGCTACTTTTGTAGTTGCTTTTTCTATTCTTGTTACAATTTCATCTTTATATAATAGTGCATTTATTTTTGCTCCATTAGGTGAACTTCTTAAACAAATTGTACTATTTACATTTACCTTTACTAAATCACCAGATACTGTTGCATTTGAATTTCCATTTGGTCTGCTACAAGCTGCTTGTGGCATATTACGATATAATGGAATGATAAAAGTATGTGAATCTCCTACAGCATTAATGCTTTCATAAGTTTTTCTTAATGTTGTACCTTCACTTTGTGCTGCCATAATATTTTGCATATATTGATGCCAATATAATCCATCATAAGTTCCATCTACATCAAATTTTTGTAAATATAAAGTATTTTGTCCTCTTTTAGTATATTCTCTACTTAGAAATTCAATTCCCCCTGTAATTCCTTTTTCTAATGTGTCCCATCCTTGTGACTGTGCATAAGCTACACCATTGCTAATTGGGTCTGCCCCATTTGCTTGAATATTAAAAGGATTATAATATCCATACACTCCAGATGTTAAAGCTGTTCCTCCTTTTCCTTGTTCTTGTAACATTCTAGCTATAATAAAATATGGGCTAATTCCTGTATTATTTCCTGATCTAACAATTTCTTCATGATGTCCTTGTAAAAAAGTTCCATTTGTCATATTAATAATCTGATTCATGTCATAGCCATTATTGGTCAATTCTTCGAATTGAAATATATCAGATGCATTTAAAGAATTACGTGGATCCATCATATATTTAATAGCATCTTCTGAAGCACAACGCCAACTTCCAGCTTCAAAACCACAAGGACAAATCCATGCCCCTTGATAATTAGATATAGCTTGTACTTGATTTCTTGGGTTACTTCCATGACCTACATATTCTTCTGAAATTACTTCATTCCAATCCAAATCGGTATAAAGTATTTTAAAATTCCAATTAGGGAATTGATTTTTTAATGCATTGATTCTTTCTTTAAACCCTGGATATGCAGATTCATCAATTGCATTTATATCTGTACTAATTACTTGATTTGCTGCATAAATTGGATTAGATAATAAACCAAAAAGACAATAACTAATGATTATAAAAATACTAATAATTGACAAAAACTTTTTACCTTTTTCCATTTTGTTTCCTCCTATATCTTTTGTTTTTTCTATTTTTTCCATTATCTTTCAAATTATCTTTTTTTACATTTCAATTATACCATTAGCATTTTTTTCCGTCAACCGAAAACCTTCAAGTTTTGTTAAAAAAAATTTTTTTTAGTATTTTTTGTGAAATTATAGTAAAATAATCAAAAAAATCTATTTTCTTCAAAAGGTTTAATGTGATATAATATAAAAAAACACAAGAAAAGAGGAAATAAAAATGGTTGAATTACTTTCACCAGTAGGTGATTTTGAATCTTTAAAAGCTGCCGTTCAAAATGGTGCAGATAGTGTTTATTTCGGAGGAGATACTTTTAGTGCTAGAGCTTTTGCTAAAAATTTTTCATCAAGTGATTTAAAACAAGTCATTTCTTATGCAAAATTAAGAGGAGTAAAAACCAACTTGACTTTAAATACACTTATCAAAGATAACGAATTTAAACAAGCTTTAAATTTAGCTAAAACAGCCTATGAAAATGGAATTGATGCTATTATTGTTCAAGATTTAGGATTAGCTATGAAATTAATTCGTGCCTTTCCAGACCTTCCTATTCATGGAAGTACACAAATGACTGTTCATAATTTAAATGGTGCTTTAGAACTACAAGCACTTGGATTTAAAAGAGTTGTATTATCAAGAGAGTTATCTGCAAATGAAATTGCCTATATATGCAAAAATTCTAATATTGAAATTGAGTGTTTTATTCATGGTGCTTTATGTATTTCCTATTCTGGTCAATGCCTATTTTCTAGTATATTAGGTGGGCGTTCTGGAAATAGAGGCAAATGTGCCGGACCTTGTCGTTTACCTTTTACTCTATTAGAAGATGGTAAATGTATTAACTCAGGTTATTTATTAAACACTCGTGATTTATGCGGTTTAGATTTTCTTCCTTTTTTAATAGATGCAGGTGTTACTTGTTTTAAAATAGAAGGTAGAATGAAATCTCCTGAATATGTTGCCACTGTTACTAGAATTTATAGGAAATATATTGATTTAGCTCTTTCAAAAAAAGAATATATTATTGAAGAAAAAGATAGAAAAGATTTATTACAAATATTTAATAGAGGTATGTCTTCTACAGGTCATTTATCTAATGAGCCTAATAAGCAACTTGTTTTCAAGGAAAGGCCTAATCATTTAGGACTATTTTTAGGAATTGTTCAAAAATATAATCCTCAAAAAGGACATATTACCTTAAAACTAAATGAACCTGTTTCTATTGGAGATACAATTTCATTAGAAAAAGAAAATACTATATATACTATTTCTGAAATAATGGATAAAGGTACAAATTTAACTCAAACAAAACCTGGTCAAATCATTACAATTGGTAGAATGAAAGGAAATATTTCTTCTGGGGATAAAATCTTCAAAATGTCTTCTAAATCTCTTAATCAATTTGCAAAAAAAAGTTATGGGAAAGAAAATAAAAAAATCTTTTTAAGTTGCAAAGTAGTTATACAAAAAAATAAACCTATTTCCATTAGTGTATATTCTGAAAATGAGATTCCAATCTATAAGGGATTACATGTCAAATGCATTCTAGACCATACTCCTATTGAAGCAAAAAATAGGCCTTTAGAAAAAGATACAGTTATTAAACAAATTAGTAAAACATCTTCAACTCCTTATGAATTTAAAAATATATCTGTTTTACTAGATGACAATGTATTTCTTCCAAAATTAAGTGTCTTAAATGAACTTAGAAGAGTTTCTTTAGCAGAAGTAGAAAAATATATTTTGCAAAAAATATCTAGGCCTGCACCAAAATCTAATATATTTTCTGCCACTATAAATTCCTCTACAGATTCTTTAGTACCAACAAAAACACCTACCCTTTCTTTACTTTTAAATGTAATTCATGAAAATTGGGATTATTCTAACATAAAAAATATTACAAATGTATATATTCCTTTAAAATATTACACCTATAAAAATTATGAAAAGATTTTAAAAGATTTAAGTGAAAAATTTAATCTTTATATTTATATGCCTACTATCGTAAAAGGAAATTATAAGAATTTACTATATAATAATATAGAAACTACAATGCAAAAATATAATATTAGAGGTTTTGTCATTTCTAATATTTGTAATATTAAATTATTAAATACATTATTTAGAGAAATTGCTCCTACTATTAAACAAATTCCAGAAATAATTGCAAATTATACATTTAACGTTTTTAATAAATATAGTGTGAAAGAATTAAAAGATTTAGATATTTCAAGATTTACAATTTCTCCTGAATTAGATAAATCAACCATTTCTAATTTAATTGAACAAGCTTCTATCCCACCTGAATTAATTGTGTATGGTAGGACACCTCTTATTAATATGAATTACTGCTTACTTGGTCAAACAGATAAATGTTATCCAAATTGTAAACAAAGATGTCAATCAACTCACTGTTACGAATTAAAAGATAGATTAAATATGAAATTTAAAATTTTACCAGACAACATCCAAACTGTTACCACTATTTTCAATAGTAAAATTACTTCTATTAATCCAAAAGAATTTAATATTTCTCATCAGAGGATTGATATTTTGGATGAGTCTGTCGAAGAAATTAATCATATTATTGAAGTTGTAAAAAAACAAAAAAGATTAGAAGGACAAGATTATACAAATGGAAATTTAAATAAAATAATTTAGTTGGCATTCAAACCTGGAACCAATGCCAATTTTTTGGCATTGGTTCCAGGTTTGAATGCCAACTAAATTTGTCTACTACTTAATTCTATCAATAAATCCATATTATCATCTTTAGCAGCTTTATTCTTGCGAATAGCACCACATTTGTTACATTTAAAAATAATGACATATCCTTTTTTAGCATTAATTTCTAAACCAACTGGTTCCAAATCTCCATGACAAGATTCTAATCTATCCCCAGGATTAATATCAACATGTTTAGAATGTAAACAATATGGGCAATGATTTCTACTAGAATAACCTAATTTAGAAACCTTTTTTCCGCAATGTTCACAAATAAATTCCTCATCTATCGTAGTAAAAATTCTACTTTCCATTTTTACTTATATCCCTTTCTATTGAAAATATCCCCCACCTAAAAATTCTTTTAATAATGAATTATTAGGAACATATTGCACAGGTATTGGTTTAAAATACCTTAAAATATCTAGCAGTCTTCTTGCTTCTGCGTACTCTGATTCTTTCCCTGATATTTGTTTTAATAAAGGTGTTATTAGTGGTTTTAAAGCATTTATTTCATAAATTAAAGATGTATTAAAAATACTATCTGCTTCTTCTTGGAAAGGAAAAATATTTTTAGTTTCTCCTCTATTTACACTTTCCCATGAACGTAAAGTATGTAGTGCACTATATCCTCTAAATTGATAATCTCTAACAATTCTTCTAATTAACCTAGTATCTGTTGTAGCTATTCGATTATATCTATCCATATTAAGAACAGTTAAAGCACTAATATAAATTTTATATTTTTGTTCTTTTTCAATTTCACTTGTTAATTTATCATTTAAACAATGTATTCCTTCAATTACTAAGACTTGGTCTTTTTCCAGTTTTAATTTTTTTCCATTATATCTCTTAGTTCCGACATGGAAATCAAATTCTGGCATTTCCACTTCTTCCCCATTTAATAGTTTTGTTAAATGTTCATTAAATAATTTTAAGTCAATTGCTTCTATACATTCAAAGTCATATTCTCCATTTTCGTCTTTAGGGGTATCTTTTCTTTCTACAAAATAATTATCTACAGATATTGTGACTGGTTTAATAGCATTTAATCTTAATTGAATTCCTAGTCTTTGTGCAAATGTTGTTTTTCCAGAAGAGGAGGGTCCTGCTATTAATATCATTTTTATATTTCTATTTTGTGCTATTTTATCAGCAATATTAGCAATTTTCTTTTCATGTAAAGCTTCTGCTAACATCACAATTTCTGGGATTCTATTATTTTCGATTGCACTATTCAATTTATATACATTATGAATATCTAATACTCTATGTATTTCTTCATATTCTTCTAATGCCCATGCTAATTTTTTAGTTTCTACCATTTCTGGGATTTTTTCTGGATTTTTTTGAGTAGGATATCTTACTAAAAAACCACTATTATATTTTACCACTTCAAAAACATTAACACATCCTGTTCTATTTGCTAATGTACCATAGCAATAGTTAAAATAATCCTCACAAAAATACATGTAAATTTCATCGTTTTCTTCTAAATTCATTTGTAATCTTCCTTTAGAAGTATTATTTTTTAGGTAAAATTCCTCTGCTTCTTTTCTGTTCATTACTACTTGTTTAATAGGCAAATTTTGTTTTACTATTTTATGCATTTCTTCTTCTAGCTTTTTTACAAATTCATTGGTTACATCTACTTTTTCTATATCATAAAACATAGAATTAGATAACTGATAATTTACATTCATTTTTTCCCCTGGACATAGCTTTTCAAATGCTTTCCAAACAATAAATGTTAATGTTCTAATATATACTTTTATCCCTTCTTTTGAAGTTACATCTATTAATTCTACTTTTCCATCTTTTTTTATAACATATTCTAAATTTTTATATTCATTATTAAATTTAGCAGCAATAATTGTTTGCTTGCTTGCTTCTATTTCTTTTTCTAATAGTTTACTAATAGTAACTGGCTCTGTTGTTTCTAATATTTTATCTTGATATTGTATCTTCATTTTTCTTCCTCCTTGTACCAACTTATTGTAATAAAAAAAACAAAATAAGTCAAATCCTTATTTTGTTTTTTAATCTTTATTCGTTACCGGTTAATGGTTTTCCACTTTTTATTACTCAAAAGTATTGATATATTAATATTTTGCAGGCAAGGCCTGGATTGTTAAGCCCCAGCTATGTTTTGCCAAAAAATATTAATATATCAATACTTTTTCTATTTATTTTTAAACCATTAATTAGTAACCTTTATTCCTTTATGATTGTGTTTGCTCTTTTCCTCTAAATTTAGGAATGTAGTTTACTTGTTCTAAAGATGTTACTCCTTCTTTTAATTTTATTTCTGGTGTATCCTTATATAATTTTTTCAAAGGTGGTTCTTTTTCTTCTTGTGTTAATAAAGTAGCATTTTTCTCTACTCTCTCAAAAATTTCTGGTGTAAATTCATTTGTATATTCTATTTCTGTTAATTTATGTCTATCCATCCTTAAAGCTACTTTTTCAGTAGTAGAAAGAATACTTAACAATTCTCCATCTTCTATTAAAAAATAATCATTTCCACCTTCTGTTTGTACTTGAGCAAGTTTCATTTTTTCGATATGGTTTCCGTGCATTTCTCCTTTTTCTATATATCCTGCAGTCATATATTGATCTCTTATAGCATTTTTCAAAAATTTATTTTCTGTTGGTACATGTATAACCTCTTCATCCATCAATTTGTCACCTAGTTTAGTTCCAATTTCTGATAGACCATATAAATTTGGTATCTTAGTTTCATCTTCTATACAACGAAGTTCTTTAAATCCATTTGCAACTTCTAATAATTCACTATGTTCCATATGTTGTTGTAATATGGGTTGATACATTTTTTTTATTTTACTTTTTATAACTTTGTTCAAATTTGTATTATTTAAGCTAGTTTCTAAATTTGCACTAGAAAGTTTAGACATTTGATAATTCTGTTGCAAAAAAAATCCATAGTCATCTCCTTTTAAAATCCCGATTAATTCACTTACACTTCTTGCTTTTTCTACTTTTATCATTAATATTTCTTCCACATTTTGTGAATTTATTCTTTCTTTTCTTTTTTCATTTTTCTCACTAATATTTTCAATCTCTTGTATCATACTTTTATCTTGCTTTGCACTACTTTCTGGTTCTGTAACTTTCAAACCCATTTTGAAGTTGTTTTCCATATCTTCTCTCCTCCTCTTATGCCTTCAATTATAACATATAGCTATTTAAATATCAAATTTTAGTTATAAAATAAGATTTAATGGATATACTTATGTTAAGAAATATAAATTTAGGAGGCTTTTATGGATTTAGAAAGAGTTCATTTTATTTTAGATAATAAAGAAAAAAGTGATATTTTTTATCAAGAAAGACCTGTATGGATTCAAGGAATCAATAATAATATTGCTAAAGTAGGGTTTGTGGATAATTTTGAAGAAAAAGATGTCTTTATAGAAGATTTATATGAAAGAAATCTTTACAATTAGAAAAAGCACCTGTCAGAGAAAAAATTTCGCTGATAGGTGCCGGCTCTTATCCATATATAATTCTTTGCATCTCTGCAAGAATCGTGGTCCAAGGAATCGTTGAAGACCATTCTTTCACATTTTTGTTATGACCCATATGGTCTTCTAACAATTTGTTTATCGCCAAAAATTGTTCTTCGTCTATTCCTTCATAAGTTCGGGAATCAAGATATGGTTTTCCATCTATTAAAAATGTTACCCGGATTGTCCTTTTGCCATTACATAATGACAATGTTACCAATTCATAACCATTTACTACTCCCATCATAATAAAGCCCTCCTTTAAATGTGAATCTGTATTTACGTTAACAGTTATATTATAATACTTAAATTAACTTTTGTCTACTAAAATGTTACTTTTTCTTCTATCCATTTTGTTAGATTTTCTATTTTTACTCTAACTTGTTCCATAGTATCTCTATCTCTTATGGTAACTGTTTCATCTTCTAAAGTATCAAAATCTATTGTCACACAATATGGTGTTCCAATTTCATCTTCTCTTCTATAACGTTTTCCTATACTTCCAGCTTCATCATAATCACACATAAAGTTTTTAGACAACATAGTATATACTTCTTGTGCTTTTTCAGATAATTTTTTAGAAAGTGGTAATACAGCAAGTTTATATGGTGCCAAATAAGGATGTAAATGTAAAACTGTTCTAATATCTCCATCTGCAATTTCTTCTTCTTCATAACTGTTACATAAAAATGCTAGTAATACTCTATCTGCTCCTAAAGATGGTTCAATACAATATGGAATATATTTTTCATTCGTTTCTGGATCTTGATAAGATAAATCTTGTTTTGAATGATTAGTATGTTGTTTTAAATCAAAATCTGTTCTATCTGCAATACCCCATAATTCTCCCCATCCAAATGGGAATAAGAATTCAATATCAGTTGTAGCATTACTATAGTGTGATAATTCTTCAGGTGAATGATCTCTTAATCTGATATTTTCTTTTTTCATTCCTAAATCTAATAGCCATTTTTCGCAGAAACTCTTCCAATATTGATGCCAATCTAAATCTGTTCCTGGTTTGCAGAAAAATTCTAATTCCATTTGTTCGAATTCTCTTGTTCTAAAAATAAAGTTTCCTGGTGTAATTTCATTTCTAAAAGATTTTCCAATTTGAGCAATTCCCATTGGCATCTTTTTTCTAGAGGTCCTTAATACATTTTTAAAATCTACAAAAATTCCTTGTGCAGTTTCTGGTCTTAAATAAATTTCTGCTTTTGCATCTTCTGTTACTCCTTGGAAAGTTTTAAACATTAAATTAAATTTTCTAATATCTGTAAAGTTTGTTTTTCCACAATCAGGACAAGGAATTTTATTTTCTTTAATAAATTTCACTAATTCCTCTTCTGACATACCATCTGCAATCATATCTTTTCCTTGTTCGTGTGCCCATTCTTCTATCAATTTATCAGCTCTATGTCTAGTTTTACACTCTTTGCAATCAATTAATGGGTCTGAAAAACCACCAACATGACCAGAAGCTACCCATGTTTCTGGATTCATTAAAATAGCTGAATCTAGTCCCACAATATTAGGTTGCTCTTGAATAAATTTTTTTCTCCATGCAGATTTAATATTATTTTTTAGTTCTACTCCTAAAGGTCCATAATCCCAAGTATTTGCAAGACCTCCATAAATTTCAGAACCAGGATAAACAAATCCTCTGTTTTTACATAATGCTACTAATGTGTCCATTGATTTTAACATAAAAATTCCTCCTTCACTATTTTTTCATGAATCAAAAAAACATCCCTTAGCTAAAATTAGCTAGGGACGAATCTAAATTCCGCGTTTCCACCCTAATTCCTAAAATCTTTTTTGATTTTAGACACCTTCATTTTTTCTTTTTACTCCAAAGCTCCAAAATATGTATTTATTGCTAATATCACACCATCATTAGCTCTCTGCAAATAAATATTTCCATATTTCCTCTTTTTCACCGTAATTATTAAATATGCATATATTGTATTATCTTCTTCAAAAAAAGTCAATAATTTTTGCTAAAAATATTGCTAAAATGTTTTTTTTATGCTAAGATATTAGTGTTGTTAATTTCATAAATAGGGGTATAGTGTCAATGGTAGCACATCGGTCTCCAAAACCGCCTGTGTGGGTTCGAATCCTACTACCCCTGCCAATCCACTTGATACTATTTAGTATCAAGTTTTTTTATTTAATATCTCATAATTAATAATTTATTGGAGGTGTTCTTATTTTCAAATACTTAAATAAAGTAATATATCTTTTTATTTTTCTTCTTATCTTTATTTCAATATTCTTTATTCCTATTCTCTCTTCTGGAAATTTTTCTTACCACCATATAGATTCTGAAATTTTAGACTTTAATCCCAATGGTTTTGTATGGCCAATTCCACGGTTATACTAAAATCAGTTCTTATTTTGGAAAAAGGAAATCTCCTACTTCTGGTGCTTCTTCTTCTCACTCTGGAATTGATATTCCAGCTCCTCCTGGAAGTAAGTTTATTGCAGTACATGATGGAGAAATTACTTTTACTCAATTTTTAGGAGCTGGCGGATATACCATTACTCTTTCTTTTGATAATTTTAGAGTTACTTATTGCCACTGTGACCCTAATTATATTGTTAAAGTAGGCGATACTGTTAAACAAGGACAAGTTATTGGTTTTGTTGGGCCAAAAAATGTATATGGTGTTAAAGGTAATATCTATTTTGATGAAAATGGTAGACCTACAAATGGTACTACTACAGGTCCTCATTTGCATTTAGGTATACGTATTGATGGCAAATATATAAATCCTTTAGATTTTTTCTAAAGGATTTACATATCATCATCACATCCGCTTACAATCAGAACAACTTCCGCCACATCCAGAATCTGTTTCTTCATCAGGATTTCCTGACCAATCTAATTCAATTATATTTTGACACTCTGGACATTGGATTTCAGTTTTTTCTTCATCTACATCAATAAAAAATTCATAATTGCAATAAGGACATATAATTTCAAAATCAAAACCTTCATCAGAATAAATATCTTTTTCGATATTATCTAATACTTGTTGCATTTTATTTATTTTTGAATCTAATTCTCTTTGTGTTTGTTCTAATTTATTCATTTTATCTTCTTTAAAACGAACTACACCATTTAATTCTTGTATTACAATATCTACAAAGTCTGCTAATTTTTCTTTCATATATGCCAAATCTTCTTTGTTTTTTATATTCTGGTTCAAATCTTCTACTAATTTTTTATATGCATCATTTAGTCTAGCCATTTACGCCTCACCTTTCTTAAACTCTTTCCATGTATTCACATGTTCTAGTGTCTATTCTTAAAACATCACCTATGTTAACAAATAATGGAACTTGTATTTCTAGACCAGTTTCTAGTTTTGCCGGTTTTCCAGAAGTTGTTGTTGTGTTTCCACTAAATCCTGGTTCTGTATATGTAACTTCTAATTCTACAAATGTAGGTGGTTCTACTGCAAATATATTTCCTTTAAATGAAAGAATTGTTACTTCCATATTTTCTTTTAAATATTTTAAACAATCTCCTAATTGTTCTTCATTTAAAGGTATTTGGTCATAGGTTGTATTATCCATAAAATAATATAACCCTCCATCATTATATAAATATTGCATTGCTTTTTTTTCAATTTCTGCTGCTGGAAATTTATCAGATGGATTAAATGTTTTTTCTAATGTTGCACCTGTAATAACATTTTTTAATTTTGTTCTTACAAATGCTGACCCCTTTCCTGGTTTTACATGTTGGAACTCTACTATTCTGTATACATTACCTTCCATTTCAAATGTAGTTCCATTTCTAAAATCTCCTGCTGAATATACTGCTGCCATGTTATTTGCTCCTTTCCATTTTTTTCTACTTTTTTAAACTTCTTCTATTTTACTATATTTTTAGCCAAAAATCAATACTTTCCTCTATTTATATTATAATATAATTTTTCTCTGAATTAGTTAAATTTATACAACCAAATTTTGTAATTTGTACTGTATCTTCTATTCTTACTCCAAATTTTCCTGGTAAATAAATCCCTGGTTCATTTGTTACAACCATATTTTCTCTTAATAGAGAGTCTGATTTATAGCTAATATATGGTGCTTCATGTATTTCTAATCCCACACCATGACCTAAACTATGAATTAAATCATAACCATTTAATTTAAAATCATTTTCTACCATTTTTGTAAGTAATC
>CALXME010000023.1 GCA_944389395.1 uncultured Clostridia bacterium
GTTATTATAGTATTAAATAATATTATGAGGTGTAAAATATGATTTCAAGAGAAAAAAATCCAGATTTTTTAAATGCTTTTTTAGATTATTCCATTACCATTTTAAATAAATCTCCTAATAGTGTGAAAGAATATAATTATGATTTGTCAACTTTTTTAAAATTTATCAAACTTCATTTTAATTTGACAAAAGAAGAAGATTTTAAAAATATCAATATTGAAGATATGAAAATAGACACTATTAAAAAAATCACTTTAAATGATATTCATGCTTTTTTAGCTTATTTAACTAACACTTATCATAGTAAAGCATCTACGCGTGCAAGAAAAGCATCTTCTATTAGAATATTTTTTCAATATTTAAGCCAAAAAGCAGACGATATTTATAAAATTCAAAATAATCCTGCTCAAAACTTAGAAACTCCTAAGTTAGATAAAAGGCTTCCTAAATATTTATCATTAGATGATAGTAAAAAGCTTTTAGATGTTAGTTCTAATGAAGATAATAGAAATTGTGAACGTGACCATGCCATTCTTACCTTGTTTTTAAATTGTGGTTTACGTTTGTCTGAATTAGTTGGAATTAATTTGCAGGATATTAATTTTGAAGATTGTAAATTAAATGTTATTGGAAAAGGAAATAAAGAACGAACAATTTATTTAAATAAGGCTTGTATGAAAGCGATTGCTGACTATTTAGAAATTCGCCCTAAAGAAGGTGTAAAAAAAGATAAAAAACTTTCTGATAAAGCTTTGTTTTTGAGTGAAAGAAAAGAAAGAATCGGTAGAAGAACTGTTCAATATATAGTTGATAAAGAATTGTCTTTAGCCGGATTGGATACAAAAAGATATTCTGTTCACAAATTAAGACATACAGCAGCTACTTTAATGTATCAATATGGAAATGTGGATATTAGAGCATTACAGGTTTTACTTGGCCATGAAAGTATCTCTACAACTGAAATTTATACACATGTAGATAATGAACAAGTTCGTAATGCGGTCGAAAGAAATCCTTTAGCTATGTTAGATTAACAGTTCCAAGTTTGGATGCCAAAAAATTGGCATCCAAACCTGGAACCAATGCCAAATTTTTGGCATTCAAACCTGGAACCAATGCCAATTAATTGCATAATTGTTCTAATACAGTCTGTAACATTTCTCTATATTTAATAAGTTTTGTTTTTTCTTCTTCTATTTTGCTTTGAGGAGCTTTATTTACAAATCCTGGATTACTTAACATTTTTTCACATCTAGCAACTTCTTTTTCTAACCTTATTTTTTCTTCTTCCAATCTTTTTCTTTCTTCTTCAAAATCTATTAATCCTTCTGCAGGAAAGTAAAATTCTATTCCTTCTTCTATGATATGAATAGCATTTTCAGGGATATTATCTTTACTAGTTTGTATTTTCATACTGTCGGCAAAAGTCAATTTTAAAAGCATTCCCTCTGATTCTTGTATCTCTTTTGTGTTATCTTGTGTTACTATAATTAATTTTGCTTTTTTACTTGGATGAATATGTTTTTCGTTTCTAATATTTCTTATCTCTATAATCATTTTTTGCAATTTTTCTATTAATGCTTCTTCTTTATCAAAGGCAATATTTTCGTTATTGGTTGGCCAATCAGAAACCATTAATTCTTTTTCATCCTCAGTTATTAGGCTACTATAAATTTCAGAAGTAACAAAAGGCATAAATGGATGTAGTAGTTTTAAAGAAGTGCAAAAAACTTCGTTTAATATAAAAGATACTCTTGTTTTATCTTCTCTGTCTTCCCCATTTAATCTTGTTTTTACCATTTCAATATACCAATTACAAAAATCATTCCAAATGAAATTATATATTTTATCTAAAGCAATTCCTAAATCATAGTGTTCCATGTTGTCTGTTATTTCTACTACTAATTTGTTTAGTTTGTTAAAGAGCCATTTATCTTCTAGTTTTAATGATTTGTCATTCATTTTTTTGAAAACGATAACTTCTTCATCTGTTACCATATTTTTCGTAATAAATTTAGCTGCATTCCATATTTTATTTGCGAAATTAGATGCTTGTTCTAATTTTTCTGGCATATAACGGATATCATTTCCCATTGTAGTACCAGATAATACAGAAAATCTTAAACTGTCTGCTCCATATTGGTCTATTACTTCTATTGGATCTATTCCATTTCCTAATGTCTTTGACATTTTTCTTCCTTGACTATCACGTACAATGCCATGTATTAAGACATCTTGGAATGGTTTTTGTTTCATCACTTCTAATCCTGAGAATATCATTCTTGCTACCCAGAAGAAAATGATATCATATCCTGTTACTAATACACTAGTTGGATAAAATGTTTTTAAGTCTTCTGCTTCTTGATTTGGCCATCCAAGTGTTGAAAAAGGCCATAGTGCAGAACTAAACCATGTATCTAGTGTGTCTGGGTCTTGTTCAAAGTTGGTATTTCCACATTTTTCACATTTTTCTGGCATTTTTTTAGCAACATGAATATGTCCACAGTTTTGACAATAATATGCTGGTATTTGATGCCCCCACCATAATTGTCTAGAAATACACCAATCTTGTATATTTTCCATCCAACTGAAATATGTTTTTTCATATCTTTTTGGAATGAATTTAATTTCATCTTCTCTTACTGCTTTAATTGCTGGCTCAGCTAATTCTTTCATTTTGACAAACCATTGTGTAGAAATTTTTGGTTCAATCGTATTTTTACATCTTTCGCATTTTGCTACATTATGTGTATAAGGTTCTACTTTTACTAAATTTCCTAATTCTTCTAGTTTTTCTACGATTTTTTCTCTTGCTTCTAATAAATCCATTCCTTGATATTCTGGAATCAAGTTTCCCATTTTAAAGTTTTCATCAAATACTTCTATTATTGGTAGATTGTGTCTTAATCCTGCTTGATAGTCATTCATATCATGGGCTGGTGTAATTTTTACACATCCTGTTCCAAAATCTTTTTCTACAAACTCATCTGCGATAATAGGTATTTCTTTATTCATGATTGGCAATATACAAGTTTTACCGATTAAATCTTGATATCTCTCATCTTCTGGATGAACAGCAACTGCAGTATCTCCTAACATGGTTTCTGGTCTAGTTGTTGCTACTGTAATATATCTATCTTTCTCTCCTGTAATCTGATAACGAATATGCCATAAATGTGTATCTTCTTCATGATATTCTACTTCTGCATCAGAAATAGATGTGTTGCAATCAGTACACCAATTTACCATTCTTTTTCCTTTATATATAAATCCTTTATTATATAAATTAATAAATTGTTCTAAAACAGCATCAGATAATCCTTCATCTAATGTAAATCTACGTCTTTCCCAGTCACATGAACATCCTAATTTTCTTTGTTGATTTTGAATGGTTCCTCCATATAAATGAGTCCAATCCCATGCCTCTTCTATGAATTTTTCTCTTCCTAAGTCTTGTTTGGTCTTTCCTTCTGCTTTTAATTTTTGTACTATTTTCATTTCTGTAGATATAGATGAATGGTCAGAACCAGGAAGCCATAAAGTATTATATCCTTGCATTCTTTTAAAACGAATTAGAATATCTTGTAAAGTTCCATCTAAAGCATGCCCCATGTGTAATTTTCCAGTTACATTTGGTGGTGGCATCATAATACAATAACTTTCTTTGCTTTTGTCCATGCTAGGTTTGAAAAATCCTTCTTTTTCCCAATGTTCATATAACTCATCCTCAAATTTTTTTGGGTCATACGTATCTGCTAATATTTTTTTACTCATTTTTCTTCCTCCCTTTCGTGGTACATTAAAAACATATTTTGCATAATGAGAAATTGTTTTTCAATTATACAAAAAGCTCGCCCTAATATAAGGGCGAGTCTTATTCTCACGGTACCACCTTAATTATTATTTTTCAATAATATCTTAATTAGCCTTTAACGCTGCTTACACGGATATCTTACTTGTGTTTTCAGAATATCAACTAAAAAAGCTACCTTCTGTTTACCTTTTATTTAAGAAGCTTCCAGCCTAAGACTTCTATTCTCTAGAATTAAGTATAAACATACTCCTCTTTTTTCTTGTTTTTTATTATTGTGCCTTCATTATATCTTATTTATTCAGATTTGTCTAGTATTTTTCAAACAAAAATAGCACCTTTTCAAGGAGCTATCTCATTTTATGCATTTTCAGTTTCTTTTTTAGCAATTACTTCTTTACCATCATAATAACCGCAGTTTTTGCAAACTCTGTGTGGTAATACTGGTTCATGACAGTGTGGACATGTTGCTAATGTTGGTTTTTCTTTTTTCCATGTTGATCTTTTGCTATGTGTTCTTGCTTTTGACCATCTTCTTTTTGGTTGTGCCATTTTTATTCCCTCCTTGTTATTCGAAATAGATGTATCTATTTTTTTATTTTCTTTTTAGTCACTATAAAATTATACAAGTAATTTGCTTATTTGTCAATACTTCTACTGACAATATTTTCATATACTTGTTTTATATTTTTTTTCGTGTAAGTTTTATCTAAACCATTTTCTTTTACTTGTGTAAAAATCTCTAATATAAATGTATCTATTTTTTCATTAATTAAAATCTTTTTGTGCTCTTTTTCTAAATAATAATTTAATTCATATTCTGGAGTCCAGTCTTTGCCTGCATAAATAATTCCTGCTGCCATTTTGTCACATATCATTTCTGCAACATAAGGATATGGCATAATAGGTGTTTTTACTGGTGAATCTAAGTCTATCCAATATTCATAATGATGCTTATTTCTTCCTTTATGATGAAGCCATGCTTTGGAATATCCGTTTTTTTCTCTACATACGATAATAGGACTTCTTTTTCCATTATAATATTTTACACTTTCCCAAAATTCTGTTGGAGAATATTTGGATAAATCATGTAATAGTCCTCTCCAAGGTATTCCTATTTTACAACATAATTTGAATACTACCCATTTATGTTTAGTAATTAATTTGAAGTGTTTTAGTGTGTTTGCTAATGTTATTTTTTCTTCCATTTTCCTCTATTCCTTTCTGTTTGAGCTTTTCTCATTCTAGTTTACTATATTAATTCTTTAAAATCAATATCTTATTATTTTAAAACACTAGTCATTACTTTGTTTAGTTATTAGTATTGTATATGTTTCTGAAAACAAAAAAATCCAACTATTATTGGTCGGATTTTTCTGTTTTCTAAATTCCATCCCTACTTAGAGAATGGCTTTTTTTTTGCGAGCTTTTTGTCAATGGCAATTAGCAGATATCCCAATGCAAGGACGACTACTGCTATTATTATTATCCAATAAGCTGTTTCTTTTATACCTATTACTTTATAATCTAAAAAGAAATAGGCGAACTGCTTCGAACCACCAATACTATAAAATACACCCCCTTTTGCATGAAAAAGATAGACAAAACAAACATATGAGCATGGTAGTATTAGCCACAACCATGGGTAATATATTTTATATGTTCCTTTTTCATCCAAAAGCAAATAATCCAAAACAACAAGTATAGGAGATACTATATGGACAAGTATATTTCCAATTGCTTTTCCTGTTATTCCTTCTGATACTTTATACATAGGAAAATCATTTGGAAGTAATGCCACTAAATATACAATAGCTGTAAGTAATATGGCTATTGTAATTGCTCCTTTACATATATTGTATATATCCTTTTTTACTTTTTTTCTTATTGTAAAAAAGACTAGAATAACTAAGCATATCATGTTGCTTTGCATGGTGTAGTAAAGCATCAATCTGCTTGGTCTAGATGTATTTACAAGATTTAAAATAATGCCACTTAACAAACTCGCAATTGTGAGAAACCGGTAAATAAAAGATTTTTTATCCATTTTGTTCCTCCTTTATGCAATTGTGAATAGTTACTATCTTATTATACAACTTTTATGGCCTACTGTAAATAGAAAAACAACATTTGTTAACGTAAAACTATATGTCTGCTAGATATTTACTTTTATAAAACGCTACTTATTAGTAGAGCTTTTTCTGCCAACAACAGCGAACCTACCATCTTCTACATGATAAGAACAAGTAGATAAAGTAATTAACTGTTCTGGATATGTTGCAGTTGCATCAATTGGATATAAAGATGCTTTTTTTGCATTTTCTACGAATTCATTATACTCTTTTTCTGTTTGTGCATTTACAAAATAATAATATCGAAATACATTTTTTTCTGATTTATAATATACCCTAGATTTAAAAACAGAAATAATTTCATATTCTGCATCTTCCTTTTCTGTGGTAAAACGAATAATAGGATGTTCTTGTTCAAATTTTTTATTTTCATATTTTAATAATTCCTGAAACATAGTTCCATTTTTTAAATTGTGCCCATATATTAATAAATTACTACTTGGCACTTTCCAATCATAATCTTTTGTTAAAAAAATAGAGCCATTTTTAGATTTCTCCTTTTTATAATTATGTGTCATATAATATTCATTATCTGTACCTTGTAATACAGGATAATTAATACTGGTTCCTTCTATTTCGAGCCATCCAATGATATCTGAATTTTCTTCTTGAAGTGTTTTTACCTGAAGCATTCTCTCTGTTTCTTCTTTTAGAACCTCATTTGCTTCTATTTTTGTATCTTCTTTTATTTCTTCTTGTATATTCTCTACTTTTTCCTCAATTTTTATGGTATTTAATAAATTACTCTCTTCTTCTGCCTCTTTTTTTAATGAAAAAAAATCTATGATATATATAGTAGATATTATAATAAGAAAACTAAAAAACAAAAAGACTAAATAATATAAAACATTCTTTTTCATTTAACTCTCCTAAGATAATAAGGATAGACATTTGGTCTATCCTCTTCTATCCTTTTTTTTCATTAAAATAATAACTGTTGTTGAGAATAACATTACTAGACTTGCAATTCCTAAATAATTTTCTATACCTGTTTTTGGAGTTTCGTCTTTTTCAGCGTTATTATTTTCAGGTATTACAGGTTCTGGTTCTGTTTTTGCTTCAGAAATTTTCGCATAAATTGTTGTATCAGTATCTAACGGATTATTAAAATCAAATGCATTTGTAAATCCTGCATCTGTAAAGAAACCATCTACTACCATATTTCCTTGTAATGTTATATGCGCTCTTAATAGATCTTCTGTTATTGTTTTACCTGCATCTACTACAATTTTATTTGTTTTCTCATTTGCAATTAATGTTATCATTACTTTTTGTGAATCTGTATTAGGTGTTACTTTTTCTGGTAAAGCAGTTTCAGAAATAACATTATCAGCAGCATCTGTTAAAACTACTTTATCTCCTGTAACTGCAACTTTATTGGTTGTATTAGGTGTATTGGTTATTGTGAATTCTGTAAGATGTCCATTTTTAGCAGCTCTAACTACATTTTCATTTGTATCAGTTCTTAATACACCATTCATCACTAAGCTAGGATTATTAGTAGCTGATGCTCCTTTATCTATTTCTATACCATTATTAGCTCCTGTACCATTATATCCTAAATGCAAATTTCTTACTTCTACATTACCACCATTTGCAAGAACTCCTCCATATTTAAATCCTGTAATAGAAACATTATCTAGTATTACAGTTGCACCATCATAAGATTGTACACCATATTTAGGTCCATTTTGTAAGTTTATATTTTTTAATGTCAATTTAGCAGCTGAGAATTGCGCTGTAAACATAGTTTGATTTCCTGATGTTGATGTCCAGCTACTAGCACCTGTTATGGTATATCCATTACCATCGATGGTCATTTCTTTAGCTATTACAATAGGTTTTGTTACTGTTATATTGCTTTGTAAAGTGACTGTTGCTCCTACATCTGCACTTGAAATTGCATTATTTAAACTTTCTTCATCTGTTACAGGTGTTTGAGCATTACTGAAATTTGGGATTACTAAAAATATAGTAAGTATTAATAAGAAAAACATGATTAATTTTATTGTGTTTTTCATTTTTTCACCTCCTTATTAATTCTATTTTCTCTCTTTTACTTCATTTTTATTTATTTTTTCTTAAATTTTTTAAATTAAATTTTTCCAGTATATTTCGAATTAAAAAAGATTAGTTTTAACTAACCTTTTTCAAATATGATTAAAGTTACACTATTCCAAAGCATCTTCCAATAGAAATTTCTTGAATCTTTATTCTCATTTTCTAATTCTTCTTGTTTAGATGATTGTTCCACTTCCTGAACACTATTCATTGTAGATAATAGTTCTGGGTGTTCTTGATAAATTTTATTTAATTGGTTTCGATTTGCTTCTTGTTCTTCTTGATATGTTTTTTCTTCTTCTGCATTTCTTTTATAAACATCAACTGTATATATTTTTTGAGTTTCTCCTCCTTTTGAGGTAACTGTAATAGATATAGTGTTGTTCCCTTCTTTTAAATCTTTATTTCCTATGACATTAACTGTATTCTTATCGTTTTGGGGTACTGCTAATATTTTTAGTTCTTTTATGGTATTAGAGATTTCTGCTTTATAATTAGTTATATTAGCATCAAATGGTGGTGTTAATAATACATTTTCGATTGCTAGATTTTCTAAATTTGCATTTACTTCTTCCGCTTCTGTTGTACTTGTATTAATATTGTTATCTTTTCCGATGGAAATTGCTATATTTTGGAACTCTGTTTCTATTTCATTTCCATTTTCATCATAAAATTCTCCATTTAATACAAAATTACAAATACCTTCTTTTTTTGCTTTCCATTTAAAATTTGCAATAACTCCATCTATTGCATTTAGTCCACCTGTTTGGTCATACCAAACTTTTTTTAATTTATTTCCGTTTATAGAAGTATTTTCATCTTGCTCAATATATTCCACTTTTGTATCATCAAAATAAATTTCTAGGTTATATGCAGCACATTTACTACCTTGTATTAAAATATCAATTTGAATTTCTTCTTCTATTTTTATATTGGTTTTTGTAGTGGTTGCTGTTACTTTGGCACTTGTCGCAATACTATTAGAGAAAAAAAATACTATAAAACTTAAGATTAATAAGATAATTTTATATTTTTTCATTTTAAAATTCATTCCTTTCTTTTTTTATTGCTCTATTGTTTTTAGCCCCAAAATATGTCTTTGTATTAGTAATAAATCAACAGATGTTGGTTTCTTTCCATTTTTATTGATATTTCCGGCCTTTTGGTAAATAGGTTCTAGAAATTGAATTTCTAAAATATGTCTTTGTAAAACTAATAAGTCTACACTATTTATTTTTCCATCTCCATTAACATCACCATATAAAATAAATTCATAATTTTTTAATATATTTCCATTTTCTCTTACTTCTAATTTAGTATTTGTTCCTATTCGATTTGTATCTTGCAAAACATTTTTATTTTGATTTACAATCTTTATTTCTAAATTAGTTACAATATTTTTCTTTATTTCTGCGACCGTATTATTATCTGCAGGAATTCCTGTTATATATATTCCTTGAAGTTTTAATGGTTCTTGAAAAATAATTTCATTTTCTCCTAAATTTCTTGTTACAATAACCTGACATTGTGTTTGGATACTATTATTTTCTTCTGAAATAACTTGTATTTTGCTATTTCCTTCTGCAATAGCTCTTATTGTTCCATTTTCATCAATTGTAAGCACATCCTCATTTTCTACTTTATATATGATATTAGGATTATCTGCATCTTCTGGTTGTACTTTAGCATTTAAAGAATAAGTTTCTCCTACAGAAAGATAAATTTCACTTTCTTCTAATTCTATTCCTGTTACTTTACTTGTTACCTGAATAGATATTGTTCCCTTTACATCGCTATCTTCTGCTTTTGCTGTAATAACAGCTGTTCCTGCATGTATCGCTGTAATATTTCCCAAATTATCTACCATGACAATAGAAGGAGCACTAGAGGCCCATTGTATTTTATTATCCTTTGCTTCTACTGGAAGGATTTCTATCTCTATTTTTGCTTTTTCGCCTTTTTGAATAATCGGATTGTCTATTTTTAAATGGATTTGTTCTATTGGCTTAATAGGAGAGGTTTCTGTTACATAGTTTTGAAAAATATATCCAATAATTCCATTTTCCAATTTTACTTTGTCCCATTTTTCTCCATTTTGAATACCTTTTCCTATTCTTGTCATTTTATCCCATTGCTCTACTTGTGTAATAATGTCATAAGAAGTGCTTGGTCCTGTTCTAATATTTACATTTGAACCACTAGAATATACTATTTTGTTATCTGTTTGAAAATCTGATTCTAAAATATTAGGATTGCTTGTTGGAATTTCAGGCATATTATTGTAAATAGGAATTATAAAATGCATTGGAGAATCTATTAATCCATTATTTTTATATCCTTGATAAATGGATTTTGACTCACTATATGGTGCTAAAACATTTGTCATATATTGATGCCAAAATAGTTCTCCACCTTTTGTGTCAGTTACATGAAATTTTTGAAAATAAACTGTATTTTGTCCTACATTAATATAACTAGAGCCAATAAAAATTGCTCCCCCTGTAATTGCTTTTTCTTTGTTATCCCATGGAATTAAGTATTTATTTTTTGTTTCTTGATTAGCACCTTTTCCGTCTCTTGCATATTTTAATCCATTGATAATTGCTCCCATTGGTTCTGCTGAACTTGTAGCACCAATATTGTAAAAATTATATAATCCTCTATATCCTTCCACAGTTCCACTAATAGAACTATGGGATAAAAATGGTCCTACTTCTTGTTTGATACGGGATGCTAAATGATAAGGACTTACCTTTGAGGTAATTGCTGCTTTTAATATTAAATCAGCATAAGTTTCTTCCATATTGTAATTATTTCCGGTTGCTATCCAAATAGCTTACTTTTTGCCTATAAAATTCTGTTCCGTATAATATTTTTTCAATTGCATCTATTTGACTCATATTACTATCATAAGATAATGTTTCAAATTGAAAAATTCTAACTTCATTTAAAAAGTTTCTTGGATCCATACAATACTCTACTGCTTTTTTTGATGCATCTACCCATCCTGCGTCCACTTCTACATTATATTCTCCTGGTTTTATGTTTTTCCAATTATCAGAATAGTTTTTAGGTACTAAATTTTTTCCAAATATGTTTTCTTGTTCTATTACATAATTCCAATCTAAATTCGTATATAAGGCTGTAAAACTCCAATTGGGATGTTTGTTTTTTAATTCTTGTAAATAAGGTTGATAGGAACTAGGAAAAATTTCAATATCGTTACTTTGTTTTTCAGAAGCATTTGTAAAAAACATCATACTAAAAAATAAAATGACTAATATACTGCATAAAATAAAATATTTGTATTTTTGTAAAAATTTCATTTTTGTTCATTTCCTTCCTAAGCTATCGATTTTATTTGGCTAATTTAATCTAGTTTAATATAAATTTTCTACAGGGCTTGCTTTTACAATAATTCTTTCTTTAGAATCTTTTGTACAAGTAATTAATGTTGTTTCTATTTTTCCATTTGTTTTTTGTGATAAACATTTTGTCTGTTCTGGCAAAACTGTATAAATATCTTTTACTTGATATTCAACCTTTCCATTTTTATTATCAGAAACAAATAGGGTGTCACCTATTTTTAATTTATACAAGTTTTTAAACATATTATTATTTTGAAAATTATGTCCTACTACACAAAAATTTCCTATTTCATTTGGTTCAGCTCCCCAAAATTTAACTACTGATACTTGTAAAGCTTCTTCTGAATAATTTTCTAAAATATATGTTTCCAACTGAATTGTTGGAATTTCTAATCTTGCAATAACATCATATCCTTTCCATTCTTTTGGTACTTCTTTTTCTAAAGGATGTTTTGCATTTTGTAGTAAACTTTCTTTTGAGGGTGTTTTTGTATTCTTTATAGTTGCATTACTCTTACTTACCTGTACTAAAGTTTTGCTTCGATTTTGTATCTTTTTTTCTTCAAAAATATTCCATATCATCATTATTAAAATTCCGAGTAGTATTGTTAACAAAGTAATACTTATTACTAAGCGAACTTTTTTTGTCATTTGCTCTTCCTCCTTATGTGTTTTTGGTTACAAATTTTTTATTTTATGTTAGATTAAAAAACCTGCTCTATAGCTATTTGAAAATCAAGACTCGGTTCGTTAAACTCCATCTATGTTTGATTAAAAATAGCTATATTTCAGGTTTTTATAAATTAGTAGTATCTTAGTGAATTAGTAACGTTTTCTAAAAATGATGTGTTTATTTTTGTTTGTTTTTTGCTTTTTGATTAAAATACCATATAGATATAACTACTAGTATTATCATAAATGCTATTGGAAGATAAGTGTTTATACCTGTTTTTGGCAATTGAGTTGGTAATTGTTCTTCATTTTCTGGTGTCATCTCTACTTCTGGGGCAATCGGTGTTTCTTCTTCACTTTCATCAGGTTCAGTATTTTCTGGTGGTGTAGGTGTTGTTGCAGTTTCTAATACTGTGAATGCAAAAGTTTCTTCTGCTATTACATTATCAGAATTATCTCGATTAATTAATTTTAAAGTAATGCTATATTCTCCTGCTTCACTAAAGGTTGCATTTACATTTAAAACTTGAGAAACATCTTTTCCTCCAATTTTATATCCTTGTGCATCTCCCCAACCACTTTGTATAATATCATGGTCTAGCTGTGCTTGATCTTTTCCTATTAATGTTACATTTCCTGTTCCTGGTGTTGTCGCTTCTGCAATAAGTCTTGCATGTTCATAGTATTTACCCATTGGTGAAGAATAAGATAATGTCATTTCTTTTGCTTCCCCTTTTATGATTTCTCCTGTATGCTCTAGTTTTAATGTGTAATCAATATATTCTGGCTCCACTGTTACATTTTTGACAATAGGTATGGTAATGTCATCATAACTAACAGAAGCATCTGCATTTGCTAACCCTTCTGCTGTTACACTAAATTCAGTTGGATTTGATGTCGTGATGTCTGCTTTTGCTCTAAATGTTACACTCATATTTGTTCTAGGATTAGTTCCTCCTGATGAATCATAAAAAGTTACTCTTACTTTTGTTGATGTATCATTGGCTGTTCCTCCTTCTGCTGAAACATATTCGAAAATATTATTATCATAAGCAATATCAAATGTATAAGCTCCTAAATCTTGTCCGAATTCTATCATTACTTTTACTTCTTCTCCTGGACGCACTGTTGTTTTATCTGTTTGTATATCAATTCCTCCCAATGGTGCTGCATAACTTTTTACAGAAAATATGGTAAATAATAAAATAAGTAATATGGATATTATGCTAATTATTTTTTTCATAAAAATTTTCCTCCTTTTTTGTTTTTCATTTTTAGTATGAGAAAATTTTTAATTTTGTATGTTAGCAAATTTTTTCTTTTTTTCTATTTTTTGGAATAAAATTGACATGATGAAAAAACATGGATATAGTATTTTTATTAATACTATATCCACATTTCAAATTATTCTTTTTCGTATATTAGCATGTCAACAATTTTGGTGTTCGATATTTTTTCAAAAGTCCATGATATACTTCTTGTAATCCGGGTAATTTTTTAAAATCTTCTGGTCTTACAATCTCTGGCAAATTTGTTTTTATGTCTGCTTTTTCTAAAAGAAATTTTACAAATTCGGCACAATAAAATGTGTATTTTTTCTGTATTTTTATATGAAATCCGACTGCAAATAATCCAATAATATTAAATTTATATTTCTTTTTTTCTCTTTCCATTTGTTTAATAGTATTTTCTATTTTTTCATATTGTTCGTCTGTTACTTCAAGTGAATATACTTTTGCAGTTGTTTTATAAAATCTTTTGAAAGTTCCCTTATGAATATATTCTTGTACAAATCCAGCCCAAAGTGGTGTATATGGGTTTAGCCTTCCAAAACTATACATATGTTTTAATTCTATATCTAATGCGATAGATACATGTGAAAATTCATCTTTTGTATAGCTTTTTATTATTTTAGATATCATCGTTCCTGTATATGTTAAAACAATATAAATTTTCTTCACTTCACTTTTTCCCCTTTTTCTATCCCATTTTTTCTTTTATTTTAACTAGTGTATTTAAAGCATCAATTGGTGTTAATTCATTTAAATTAATTTTATCAATTTCATGTGCTATTTCTGCAATTTTGTAATTAAACATATCAAATTGACCTTGCACTTGTTTTTTATCTTGTTTTTCTTGTTTCTTTTCTGATAAAATACTTTTTCTTTCTAATGTTCTTAAAATTTCATTTGCTCTACTTGTTACTGATTTAGGCACACCTGCTAGTTTTGCAACATGAATTCCATAGCTTTCATCTGTACCACCTCTTACAATTTTTCTTAAAAAGATGATATCTTCGCCTTTTTCTTTGACAGCTATAGAATAATTTTTGATTCCTTCCAATTTTTCTTCTAATTGTGTTAATTCATGATAATGTGTAGCAAATAAAGTTTTTGCTCCACATTTTTCCTTGTCAGCAATAAATTCTGCAACTGCCCATGCAATAGATAGTCCATCATAAGTAGAGGTTCCTCTACCAATTTCATCTAAAATAACTAAGCTGTTTGGTGTTGCTTCTTTTAAAATAATAGCTACTTCCATCATTTCTACCATAAAAGTACTTTGTCCCATACTTAAATCATCAGATGCTCCTACCCTCGTAAATATTTTATCTACAACTCCTATTTGAGCTTTATCTGCTGGTACAAAACTTCCTACTTGTGCCATTAGTGTAATCAATGCTACTTGCCTCATATAGGTAGATTTTCCTGCCATATTAGGACCTGTTATAATAGATAGCCTATTTTCTTCTTTATCTAAATAGGTATCATTTGCAACAAATGCACCTGCTCCTAACATTTTTTCAATAACAGGATGTCTTCCATTTTGAATATCAATGACTCCTGAATTGTTTACTTCTGGCATACAATAATTCATATCTTCTGCTACTGTTGCAAAAGATACTAATACATCTAGACTAGCTACCGCTTCACTTGTTTTTTGCAATCTACGAATATTTTGGGCTATTTCTTCTCTGATTTTTGTGAAAGCATCATATTCTAGATTAATCACTTTTTCCTCTGCTCCTAGAATTTGATTTTCTAGATTTTTTAATTCTTCTGTAATATATCTTTCTGCATTTGTTAATGTTTGTTTTCTAATGTATCTTTCTGGTACTTGGTCTAAAAATGATTTCGTAACTTCCAAATAATAACCAAATACTTTATTAAACCCTACTTTTAAGTTTTTGATTCCTGTTTTTTCTTTTTCTTCTAATTCTAATTGAATTAGCCAATTTTTTCCTTCTATTTGAGCTGTTTTTAAAGTATCAATTTCAGGGTCATATCCTAATTTAATGATACCACCATCTTTAATTGTCATCGGTGGTTCATCTACAATTGCCTTATCAATTAATTTATGGATATCTTGTAATTCATCCAGATTTTCATTAATGTCTTTTAATAATTCAGTTTGACAGTTACTAAGTGCTTGTTTTACTTTTGGTAATTTGTATAATGAATTTTTTAAAGTTATCATATCTCTTGCATTGGCATTTCCATAAGCCATCTTTCCTGCTAAACGCTCAATATCATACACTTTTTTCAAAGCTTCTACTAAATCTCCTCTTAGCATGATATTTTCTTTCAATTCTTTTACTGCATTTAATCTTCTATTAATTTCTAAACTATCGATTAATGGGTCATTTAGCCATCTTCTTAATTGCCTTCCTCCCATAGAAGTAGAAGTTTTGTCTAATACCCAAAGCAAAGTTCCTTTTTTGCTTTTATCTCTCATTTTTTCTGTAATTTCTAAGTTTCTTCTAGCATTGATATCTAAAGACATATATCTTGAAATTTGATAAATTGTAATTTTGTTAATATGACCTAATGTTGTTTTTTGTGTTTGTGTGATATATTCCACTAAGGCATTGATACTTGGTACTGCAATATTTTTGCTTTCTATATTGGATATTTCTTTTCCATTACTATCAACAAATTGAAAATTATTGTTTAATTCACTTGTATCTTCTTTGAAAAATGAATCGTTAAAGTTAGTTATGTATAAATCAAATCTTTCTTTTATTTTGTTAATTTCTTCTGTGCAATCTCCCATCATAGAATTGATAACTAATTCAGATGGTGTATATCTTGCAATTTCATCTAATAATTGTGGAAAATTATGATTATCTTTTATTTCTGCTGCATAAAATTCCCCTGTTGAAATGTCACATACACTAATTCCAAAATAGATTCCTGTTTTGAAAATAGACATGATAAAATTGTTTTTTCTTTCTTCTAGCATATTACTATCTACTATGGTTCCTGGTGTGACTACTCTAATAACTCCTCTTTTTACAATTCCTTTTGCTGTTTTTGGGTCTTCTAATTGTTCACAAATTGCTACTTTATATCCTTTTGCTATTAGTTTTGCAATATAGCTTTCTGCTGCATGATATGGTACACCTGCCATTGGAGCTCGTTCTTCTTGCCCACAATCCTTTCCTGTTAATGTGATTTCTAATTCTCTGGATACTAATATAGCATCATCAAAGAACATTTCATAAAAATCCCCTAGACGATAGAACAAGATACAATCTTTATATTGCTCCTTTGTTTCTAAATATTTCTGCATCATTGGCGAATATTCTGCCATAAGCTTTCCTCCTTTTGCATTATCTTTTCTTTATATGTATTAAAATCTTCTCCTTCGTATTTTGGTAATTCATATTTTTCTTTTAATTTTTCATCTAAAATTTCTTTTCCTTGGTATATAAATTTTACATTTTGCAAATTGCTAAAATCTTCTAATGTTATTAACATGCTATTCGATGTTTTTTGTATATAACATAATCTTTGGTAAATCTCTTGTACATCATGATTTAATAATTCACTATGTTGTTTTATAATATATTCAAATAAATTTACTATGGATTTATCTATTTTAATCGCAAAACAAGATAAGAAGGTTGCATATATTTCTAAATCTAATTGACTTACATTAAAAATATTAGGATTTTTTTTAATCAGTTTGTTTGTATCACTTTCAGTCATAAAATAATAACTGTCTAGTGTTTTGCAAATTGGTTTTATTTTTTTGTTAATATCTAATGTAATTAGTTTTTTGTTTTTTTGAATCATGTCAATTACATCTTCTTTGTAAATAGCTTCTTGTGTTTCATCATTAATAGCCTGATTTCTTGTTTGAAAATATTTTAATATTTGTGTTAAATTTTCAATAAATTTTTGTTTTGATATATCTTGTCCTTTTTGTGTTACTACAACATAGATATTTGCAATATCTTTTACATCTATTCCTAATTTTACTAGTGTTTTTACATTCTCTTGATTAATTTCATTTGTTTCCATCTTTACTTACATTCCTTTCTTTTCCTTTGTTTATTTTTCACCTTTTAGATACCACATATGTTCTGATACAATTTTCAAATCTTGCATGGTACCTATCCACTCTTTTGCTCCCTCAAAAATAACTACTTTATTACTATCAGTTCTTCCTGTTAGCATTTTACTGTTATTTTTACTTTCTCCTTCTACTAGAACTTTTTGGGTTGTTCCTATATATTTTTGATTATTTTCTTCTATTTGACTTTCTACTAAAGCTTTTAGTTTATTAAATCTTTGATGTTTTATTTTCTCAGGAATTTGATTTTTCATTTTATCTCCTGGAGTTCCTACCCTTCTAGAATAGATAAACATATATACTTGTTCAAATTTCACTTTTTCTACAACTTCTAAAGTATCTTTAAATTCTTCTTCTGTTTCTCCTGGAAATCCTACAATAATATCTGTGGAAAGTGTTAGATTTGGAATTTTATTTTTCATCTTTTCCACTAAATTTAAATATTGCTCTTTGGTATATTTTCGATTCATTTCTTTTAACACTTTTGTATTTCCAGATTGAAGCGGTAAATGAATTAATTTACAAACCTTTTCACAGTCTGCAATGGCTTGAATAACATCATCTGTAAAATCTTTTGGATGTGGAGATACAAAACGTATTCTTTGTATTCCCTCTATTTTGTTAATGGCTCTTAATAAAGTGGCAAAAGAGTTTACTCCTTCATATTCTTCAAATGGAATTTGTTTTTCTTTTTCTACTCTTAAATAAGAATTCACATTTTGACCCAATAAGGTAATTTCTTGATAACCGTGGTTTGCAAGCTCTTTTACTTCTTCTATAATAGCTCTTGGTTTTCTACTTCTTTCTCTTCCACGTACATAAGGTACAATACAATAACTGCAAAAATTGTTACATCCATTCATAATGGTAACAGATGCTTTTATGCCACTTTCTCTTTTAATTGGTAATCCTTCATGAATTTCTCCATCAATATCTATAATATCTTCTTGTTTTCTTTTTTCTTGTAATGCTTGATATAAATCTTGTGGGAAACGATGTAAGGTATGTGTGCCAAATAAAATATCTACAAAAGGATAACTTTCTTTTATTTTATCTGTGATATGTTTTTCTTGCATCATACATCCACCAATTGCAATAATAATCCCTTTTTCTTCTTTTATTTTTTTTAGTTCTCCTAGTTTTCCAAAAAGTTTATCTTCTGCATTTTCTCTGACACAACAAGTATTAAATAGAACGATATCTGCTTGTTTAGTATCTTCTGTTTTATCATATCCCATTTTTTCTAGCATGCCACATAACTTTTCAGAGTCATTTTCATTTAATTGACATCCCATTGTTAAAATGTGGTATTTTTTTTCTTTGTTTCCGAGATAATTGTTTCACTTTTTCCATGTATTTTTGTTGTACTTTTATTTCCTCATTTATTTCCAAATTTTCTCTCTCCTTTTTCATTTTGAACAGTAACATTTTATTACATTTTGTCGTATTTTGCAACTGCGGTGGCAAAAATTTTACAAATATTTTATGTGAACAAATTTTGTGAAAAATTTATCTTGTATATCTCTAAAAATTTATGATATAATGTTTTATGATAAATATAAAAATATACTATAAAGGAGCTATCAATGGGAAAATTTGATTCTATTTTAAAAAGTAAAACACCTAAAAAGTATTATTCTTCTAATGTAGAAGATTTGTATAGAACAGCTCATATTTCAGGTGAGGTAAATTATGATTATTTTGAAAATTTAAATGTACAAGATTTACAAGACTATAATAAAAAGAAAAAATACAATTATGATTTAATATCTTTATGGGCAATTTTAGAAATGAGAAAATATATCGATTTTCAATTAGGCAATACCTATAACCCTTATTTTTTAGAAGATAATAGTTTAGTGCCTATTAAAAATTTGCCAGATTATGATTATATGCCAGAAAAAACAAGAATTCAATCTTTATTGGATATTAAATTTGTAAAAAAATTTATTCTAGAAGGCATTACTTTCAGTAATGTTTATATAGCAACTTATGAAATTATGGATATGAATAATGTTTTTAGACCTTTTGTTCAATTTTTTACAAAAAACGAATCTGGTAAATTTGTTGAAATTGCTTATGGATATGATTCTAATAATAATGGAAATGTAGAATTGTTTATTCCTTCTTTTAATTATCCTGTATTTTTGACTTCAAAAGGTTTTATTGGACTACCTCTTTCAGGAAAATACATTAAATTAAGTATTTATGATTATATTACTCAAAAAGATATTGAAAAATTATTAAAGAACAGCTAATACTGCCAAAGGGAAGGTTTTTTTGACAGATTTTTTGATATATTTTATTTTAAAAAAAGTAGCAGATGAAATATCGCTACTTTCTTTTTATGCAAGACCGTATTTTTTCTTAAATTTATCAGCTCTACCACCAACTGTTTCTTGTCTTAAATTTCCTGTCCAGAATGGATGGCATTTAGAACATACGTCTACTTTTATATCTTTTTTTGTTGAACCAACTTCTAATACATTTCCACAAGCACATGTGATAGTTGTTTGGTTGTAATTTGGATGTATTCCTTCTTTCATTTTCAAGTTCACCTCTTTCTTTTTTCTTGAATAACATGACTGTTTTTTATCATATCATATTTTTTTTATTTTTTCAAGTATTATTCTTCAATATTTTCATTATTTTCAGTTTTCTGTTCTTGATAAACATATTCTGCAGAAGATATCATTTCTGTATCTAAAGAAAGTTTGTTTATTAATTTCCACATAATATTAAAAATACATGCTATTATTAATATTAACATCCCTATTTTTTTCCAATATTTTGCAAGCATATTAATCCCTCTTTCTTTTTTATTACGTATCTATTATACCATAAAAATTAAAAATATGAAATGTTTTTGCTATTTTTTCTTATTTTTTTCTGTTTTTTTTCTTTACTTATTTTTTGTCATGTTAAAAAGAGATTTCTCGCTCACCATATAAAACTACATTTCTTTTATACTCTACGTTATCTTTAAGTATTATTATATCTGCTATTTTTTTATTGTCCTAATATTCCGTTATGACTATTTTTTTATTTAGCCAAACATTTTGTAATTTATTATCTTCTTTTCCCATATTTAAAATATTGAATTTATAATATATAGTTATTTCTTTATTCTCTGATATTTCTATCTTATCAACTAAAGATACAAGCATTGTTCTTGTTATTTCTTTCATATTTACAAAATCTTTAACAAGTTTATCAATGTCTACTGATGAATCTTCTTTTTCTTCTAATTCTTTTAACTGTTTTATTCTTTCTTCTGCTTGTTTTCTACTTTCTATTTGTCTTGAATAAAGTCTTGAAAAATCTTCATCTTCAAATAGTCCATTATATTTATCTTCGTATAACTTGTCTATTCTCTTGTTTATATCTTTAATTTTCTTTTCTAAAATAAGAATTTCATTTTTAACATTAAACTTATCTTT
>CALXME010000024.1 GCA_944389395.1 uncultured Clostridia bacterium
AAAACCTCCTTATGACATTTTTATTTTATCATAAGAAGGTTTATTTTTAAACTTTACACACTTTTTTCTATATACTCTCCTAATCCTGTTTTTTAGTTTTATAATATATTACCTTTCCAAATCTTCTTGAACTGTCGTTTTTTCAAAGTCTCTTTTTCTTCTTGAACTAGATAATACTTTTGCTTTTTCATCTTCTATTTGTTTTAAAAATTCTATTCTTTCTTCTGATTTAGAAGATTGCTCAGCATAGTCGTTTAAATTTCTTTCTTGATTTTTTCTTAATCGTTTAGCCATATCTTTCCAATTTGACATATTAATTCCTCCTTAAATTTTTTATGAATTATCATTTTCAAACAATTCTTTAATATATAAATCTCTATTTTTTAATTCGTTATTTTTTCCTTGTAATAAATTTTCAAAAAACATTACTAAATAATCAAATGTAGGATAAATTCCTCTTGGAATATTTCCATAATTACTCCTAACTAAAGCATTTCTAAAATATAAACTGTGTTCTTTAAACATATCATTATTAACATTAAATCCCATATTATTAAGATATTTTTCAATAAATACTGCTGTTGTTCTAGTATTACCTTCTCCAAAAGGATGTACTTGCCAAATGCTTGAAGTGAATTTTGCAATATGTTTTATTAATTCATCTTTATTTAGTTTTGAATAATCAAATTCTTTTTCTTCTTTAAAATCATAATCAAAATAGCTTTCGATATCTTGATAATTTACATATTTAACAGTATCTCCATTAAGGATGTCCTCTTTTTTAGTAATATTATAATTTCTATAGTTACCTGCAAAATCATAAATATCTTTAAATAAGTATTTATGAATATTCTTTAAAGTAATAGGACTAAAACCAAAACTCTTATCTTCTAAAAGCTGTGCTATTCTTAAAGAAACTAAATCACATTCTTTTTCTCTTTGAATGTTTATATCGTTAGAATTTTGTGTTTCATAATATGTCTTTAATAAGTTTTCGACTTCATTATACTTTAATTCTCCATTAATATTTTTTTGAGATAGGTCTAATAAATACTTAGAAGGTTCTAAATTGTCAACCTTATTTAATCCAATACCAGTATTCCAGTATTCTTGTTTTTTTGCAGTATCAGTTGTTTCATTTTCAATTATATAATTTTCTTCATTAGACATATAAAATCCTCCTAAACTTTTTTAAAACTACTCTTATATTATATCATAAAATACTTAATATTACTATACTTTTATCCGTTTTCGTTAATAAATTTTAGCTAAAAATTCCAATGAATAACAACATCTTGAGTATTTTTTTTCTTGTCTTTTTCTCCAATTTCAATATAATCTATAAAGCTATTTACAACATCATAATTAAGTTCTTTAAAATCTTTAAAGTGATTAACTATTTTTTCTTTTTGTTCTTTTATAAATTTACTGTTTAACTCTTTTTCTTTTAAATTAGATAAATCGTTTTCAATTTTTGATAATTCTTTCTGCTTTGCTGATTTATCAGATAGAAAAGAAGAATTTAAATCATCAAATACATCTTCTGGAACTTTACCACTTACTTTGTTTAAATACAGTTCTTTTATTGCTTTATTTATATCTTCAATTTCTTTAGAAAGCATATCTACTTTTTTTTGTAATAACTTAGTTTTATTTAAGTTATCATTTGAAATAAATAAATCATCTGATATATTGTCAAAGTCATAAAAAGCTAATATTTTTTCTCTAATTTTTTCAGTAACTAAATTTTTAAGATTTTCATAGCCAATAGAATGAGTTGTACAAGTACCATATAGCTTTTTAGAGCCTTTACAAGAAAAGTAAATGTAACCTCTATCATTTTGGCATTTATAAAGTTTTGTCCCACAATCTAGGCATACTAGCTTGTTTGCAAATAGATGTACTTCGCCATTTTTACATCTTCTTGTTTTACTTTTGAAAATCTCTTGAACTTTATAAAATTGTTCTTTTGTAATAATTGGCTCGTGAGTATTTTCTACAATAATCCATTCTGATTTAGGCTGATTTTTCATCTTTTTAGATTTGTAGCTAACCTTTCTATTATAACCTTGTACCAAATTACCAATATAAACTTCATTTTTTAATATTTTGCTAATGGTGGATTCACACCAATAATCAATATTTTTGCCTTGATTTTTAAAGTTAATTCCTTGTGATTGTTTATATTTAGTAGGTGTTAAAATTCCTTTATCATTTAGTATTTGAGCAATTTTAGTAACACCATTTCCTTGTTCATAAAGGTTAAAAATTAATATAATATTATCTGCAACTTCTGTATCAACAACAAGTTTATTTTTATTGTCTGGACTTCTTTTATATCCATAGCATACAAAAGAGCCAATATGTAATCCTTGTTTTCTTTTACTATCAAATGTTTTTCTAATATTTTCTGATAAATCCTCTAAATACCACTCATTAACTAAACCATTAATTTGTCTTGATTTTTTGTTTCCTTTATCTAATGTATCAACATGATCTACAAGACTCACAAATCTAATATTCCACTCAACAAATTTATTATGTAAGTATTTCTCAACTATTTCCATATCACGGGTGAATCTACTTTGTGTTTTACAAAGTACAATGTCAAATTTATGTTTTTTAGCATCTTCTAATAACTTATTAAATTCTGGTCTTTCACTGTCTATTCCAGAATAGTCCTCATCACAGTAAATGTTATAAATATCCCAGTCTTTTTCTATTGCATAATTAATTAGCATAGATTTTTGATTTTGAATACTTTCGCTTTCATCACTTTCTCGCTGTTTTTCTTCATCTTCACGAGAAAGCCTACAATAAATTGCAACTTTCACGTTTACCTCCAATCGGTAAACTATTCATTTTGTATATCTATTATATCAAAACAAATAGTATATGTTAATATTCAAGAAAATTTTTTACTAATTTATTTAATATTCTTTGCACAGCTTTTTCTTGTTTTTTCTTATTTTCATTTTTAAAAACTTCTTTTACTTTTAAATTTATTTGCTTTTTCACATAAATCACCCCTTCTTAAAGTTATTCGAAAGGGCATGGACACTATAACTAAAAAGTCTTCTATTATATATACATTACTTATGAATCAAAAATTCTCCCCAAATTTGAAAAAAATTTTAATTTCTTGAAATTAAGTACGATTTATGGTAAACTATTATCATAAATTTATCTGGTAATATCCAGTTTATATAGATGTAACTAATAAACAAAGTTGTTAAGTTAGGAGGATTAATATGGGAATCAAAAGAGTACGCTTAAACTATCAACCAGTTGCCAAAAGAAAATCTAATAAAATCGCTTATGAAGTTGGTAATGACCATGTTATTGCTGTTAATCGAGGACTAGAAGGAAAGATAAAAAGAAATATGTATGAACAGCAAGATCATGCAGATGCTGGAAAGTTTATTTGTAAAAATAAGCATGTGTAATTTCTGAATACCAACCTAGTAAAGGAGAGATTTATGATGGCAGAATTAAATATGTGCTTCAAAACTTCTGAATCAATTTTGATGTATCATCAGTATCAAATAATGTTAGAAAATGGAAAACTTGTTTCGATAAGTAAATCCGAATATTCACATTATGTAGATGGTAAGTTTCAGAAAAAATACAGCTATTTTGTATCTAAATTGGAAGAAATTCAGGATGCTTTTTATCACTTAGCAAAAAGTGATGTAGATGGATTTAAAAAATTATATAATATTCTTTATGAATATGATTACAACAATTTCAAAATTGCTGAAGAAGTTTTAAAGAAAATACAGCATGAATATGCTGAAATATTTGAGTTACCATTTTAATTAAAACTTGTAAACAATAATTTGTTAAGGAGGCAAACATAATGAAAGTATTTTTTGAAGATTCATTACGTTTATCATTGTTTTACAAAAATAAAAAAATGAATATTAGTAAAGCTGAATTATCTTCAAAGTTATCTAAAGTGATAAGCTTTCCTGAAGCTATTCTATTATTATGTCGGTTACCATATATAGAGTGGATAAAATATGATAAAGCTGAGCATAGCTTAACTTATCGATTTAGGAATGCTGTTATATTATATGATAGATTAATTGGTAGGTATGTGGAAGATTATGAACAAGAAACTTTGAGTGAAATTAGTGAGGAAATAGAAGAAATATTTGAAAAATATTTTTGTTAAAATACTTTCAGTTGGAAAAGGAGTGTTAGAAACGACACTCCTTTTATGCATAATAAACATTAAAATCTTTTATATGCTTTTTAAAATCAATAATATATTTTTTAAAAATTGGCATGTACTTGCTTAAGATATCAGCTACATTCTTTGAACAAACTATATGCAAATTTTCTATATATTTTTTATTTTCCCTACAAAAAGTCATTAACTTATAAATCTTTTCACAATCAATAAACGGTAAAAATGTGATAAATTGTTTATTTTGAGTTTCATAATCACAAAAATACCACTTACTAATAAAAGAATTTGTATATCCAAATTTATCTAAAATCTTTCTATAATCTATTTTAAATTGTTTTCTAAATAAATATATCAAGTTTTCAAAAGGACATGAAAAAATAATAAATTGATTTGAACCAAAGGCATAATCTTTTATATTTATCATATTTATATCTTCAATAAATAAAATAGCCTGTTTATATTTTTGTTCTTTTTGAAAATCATAAATAATGGAATTGCAAAATCTTTTACTACTTTTCTTTGAAATATAATATACTAAGTAATCATTTCCATTAAATTTTATGCTACCAATAAATGGTCTTGATTGTGTTCTAAAATGAGTAAAATCTTTTAATTCAAAACTAGGGGTAAATTCTATACCATTTCCAATAAAAAGACTTGCTAAAAGGCTAATAGTAATCATTCTTTTTACATATTCTTTTTTGTAAGATGGTTTTGAATATATATAACCCAACTCTTTAATATATTTTTTACCAACTTGTCCTAACATTAGATACTTAGTTTTATATCTTCTTAAATAGCCTTTATCAACTAACCTTTTTATAACAACTTGATAATACTTTTTATTACCTAATAAATATTTTATATTTGTACTTAATACAATCTTAAATCTATAAACAAATAATACAATATTTTTTTCATAATCTTTCACATAAATCACCCTTTCTAAATCAAACTATAATAAATCAAATAATTTTTTTAATAATTAATCCGTAAGTGTACCCGGCTAGGTTGGCGATATGGCTATCACCAACCTAACCACCACACAAGAAACTGTCGTTTTTAATATCAAAAAAACACTTATTTTTATTAAAATATCAATCATCTTATAAGGTAGTAGAAAATGTCGTAAAATTAACCTTTGAAAATTTCAATAACTCCCATATTTCTAAATACAATATATGGAAAATACAAAATGAATAGTTACCTAAAAAATTTCTTTTTAGGATAGATAACAAACACACACCACACGGATTAGATGTATATCCATCGTCAGCTGCAGGAGTACCATTTACAGCAGCATATATTGCAGCCAAAGGTGACCCAATTGCAAACTTACAAGAAGATTTAGCAGCAGAGCAAAAAGCAAGAGCAACTTATGAAAAATTAATCAATCTATGTCGTGACAATCCAGATGTAGTAGATCCACTTAGATATTTAAGAGAAAGAGAAGTAGTACACTTCCAAAGATTTGGAGAAGCTCTACGTGGAGTACAAGATAAATTAGCAGAAAGTAAATTTTATATGAATAATAATTGCAAATAACAAAAAAATCATTAATAATTATTTAATTCAATTTAAAAGTTCATTAAGTAAACACTAATTACCTAATGAACTTTTAGATTTATTATTTGTTTAATAATATTTCTTTTTAATTATACAAAAAATCAAATTCAACTATTGCATTTAAAGGAAAAATATGTTAAGATAAAAAAGTAAGAAAAATAAAACCAAACAAAAAGCAAAGTATATATCATACAAATTATTTACAAGAGAAAAATGGTCATGGCTGGAAACCATTTAAATAAAGTGATATAGAAATTTCACTTTTTGGGTCTTTTTTTGAAAGAAAAGTAGAAAGAAGCGGTTGTTCCGTTATAACAGTAATAAGGTTAGTAATAAAACTAACGAATTTAGGTGGTACCACGAATGATGACCATTTCGTCCTAAAAAACAGGATGAAATGGTTTTTTGATGAATATGAAAATGATAAAACCTAAAAAAGGATGTTGATAGAAATGGAAAAAAATGAAAAATGTATAGAATATTATTTAGATTCTAAAATATATAATCGAGAAGCAGTAGAAAAAACAATACAAGAAGCAAAACAAGAATTTCCAGGGAAGGAAGCAGATATTAGCATTTATTTAAATGAATGGGGAGTTTATGTTGTTAGCTTATATTTTAGAAACAAAAATAATATCTTACAAAATGTAAATGCTAAAATAAAACCTAAAAGAATAAGAAGAAAGAAAAACAAATCAGATTATTCTTATCAAACCAATATTAACACACAACCAAGAAGATATGGGCAATATAAAACAACAGGAACTTACAAGCCATATTAACTAATAAATTTAAAAGAAAGGAATGTTAGAGATGAAAGACAAAATTGAAAAAATAAGAGAAAATTCTATCAAAGAAATTACAGATTGTAAAGAAATAGTAACTTTGAACGAATTAAAGGTAAAATATTTAGGGAAAAAAGGAGAACTAACACTTGTATTAAGAGGAATGGGAGCCTTATCTCCTGAAGAAAGACCTATTATTGGAAGTTTAGTAAATCAAGTAAGAGATGAATTGGAATCTTGTATTTCTCAAAAGGAAAAAGAATTAGAAAAGAAAGAACTATTAGAAAAACTAAAAAATGAAAATATCGATGTAACAGAACCAAGTAAAAAAGTAGAATTAGGTTCGCTACATCCAATTACTCAAATTATTGATGAAGTAAAAGAAATTTTCTTAGGAATGGGATATGAAATTGCAGACGGACCAGAAGTAGAAAAAGCCATTTATAATTTTGATAAACTAAATACACCACCAGACCATCCTGCAAGAGATATACAAGATACCTTTTATATTACAGATGATATTGTATTAAGAAGTCAAACTTCACCTGTACAGGCGAGGGTAATGGAACAACAAAAACCACCAATTAAAATTATATGTCCAGGAGCAGTATATCGTTCTGATAGTGTAGATGCGACACATTCTCCAGTATTCCATCAAATTGAAGGTTTAGTAGTTGATAAGAATGTAACAATGACAGATTTAAAAGGAACATTAGAAATGTTTGCTAAAAAGTGTTTAGGAGAAAATACAAGAATTAGATTTAGACCACATCATTTCCCATTTACAGAGCCAAGTGCAGAAGCAGATGTATCTTGTTTCGTATGTGGTGGAAAAGGTTGCAAAGTTTGTAAACAAGAAGGATGGATAGAATTACTTGGATGTGGAATGGTGCATCCAAATGTATTAAAAAATTGTGGGATAGACCCAGAAATTTATAGTGGTTTTGCTTTTGGATTTGGAGTTGAAAGAATTGCAATGGCAAAATTTGGAATAGAAGATATGAGATTATTATTTGAAAATGATGTTAGATTTTTGAAACAATTTTAAAGAAATTACAGGATATTATTATTTAATTTCTGAGGAAATGGCAAAAAAAATAAGGAAAGGATAGGAAAAGATGAAAGCAAGTATAGAATGGTTAAAAGAATATAGTGATATTGATGTAACACCTGAGGAATTGGGAGAAATTTTAACAATGTCAGGTTCTAAAGTAGAGGAAATAGAACAAAAGGGAAATGATATCAAAAATGTAGTAGTAGGAAAAATATTAGAAATAGAGGAACATCCAGATTCAGACCATTTAATTATTACAAAAGTAGATGTAGGAACAGAAAAATTACAAATTGTAACAGGAGCTAGTAATGTAAATGTTGGAGATATTATTCCTATTGCTAAAGATGGTTCAGAGTTGCCAGGTGGTGTTAAAATAAAAAAAGGTAAACTAAGAGGAGTAGATTCTTGTGGAATGATGTGTTCTATAGGAGAATTGGGACTAGAACTGACAGATTATCCAGGGCAAATTGAAAATGGAATTATGATTTTGGATAAATCTTTAGAAAATAAAATAGGAGAAAATATTGTAGATGTATTAAATTTAAGAGAAGATGTAATTGAATTTGAAATTACTCCTAATAGACCAGATTGTTTATCAATTGAAGGATTAGGAAGAGAAACTGCAGTTTCTTTAGGAAAAAAATTTAAAAATCCTCGAAAAAATATAGAACAAAAAATAGAAGATAAAAAAGAAATAGAAGGATTAAAAGTAGATATTGAAGCACCAGATTTATGTTATCGATATATTGCCAGAGTAGTCAAAAATGTAAAAATAGGAGCTTCTCCTGAATGGATGGTAAAAAGACTTAAAGCTTGTGGCATGAGAAGTATTAACAATATAGTAGATATTACTAATTATGTAATGTTGGAAATGGGTCAACCAATGCATGCATTTGATATTGAATCTATTGCAGGAAAACATATTACGGTAAGATGTGCAAAAAAAGGAGAAAAAATTATAACATTAGATGAAGTAGAAAGAGAATTAAATGAAAATAATCTAGTAATCGCAGATGATAAAAAAGCAGTTGCTATCGCAGGTGTAATGGGAGGATTAAATTCAGAAATAGAAAAAGATACTAAAACAGTTGTATTCGAGTCAGCAGTGTTTTATGGAGGAAGTGTTCGAAAAACAGCTAAACAAGTAGGCTTAAGAACAGAAAGTTCATCTAGATTTGAAAAAGGCTTATCTCCTGAAAATGCATTAAGAGCGGTAAACAGAGCTGTAGAATTAGTAGAATTGTTAGGAGCAGGCCAAAAAGTAGAAGGGAAAATTGATGTTTATCCAACTAAACAAAAAATTAATAAAATTCCATTCAAACCAGAAAAAATAAATGCTTTACTAGGGACTAAATTAACAAAAGAAGAAATGGTAAAAATATTAGAAGAACTAGAAATAAAAATAGAAAATAATCTAGCAATAATACCATATTTTAGAATGGATTTAGAAAGTATAGCAGATTTAGCTGAAGAAATTGCTAGATTTTATGGATATGATAAATTAGAAGCTACTTTAATGAAAGCAGAAACAACAATTGGTTTAAGAAATAAAGAGCAAAAAATCATAGATAGAATTAAAGAAACATTGGTAAATTGTGGACTTTCTGAAATTTACACATATGGATTTGTTAGTATAGAGGATTTAAAAAAATCTAATATTAGTGAAGAATTAATAAAAACAGCTATTATGATACAAAACCCATTAAGTGATGATTATAAATTAATGAGGCCAACAACAGTACCAAGCATGATGCAAATATTAGCTAATAATGTTAATAAGAAAAATCAAGAGGTAAAATTATTTGACATTTCTAGAAATTATAAAAATATTGATAACCAAGTAGAAAAAGGTGAAGTGCCATTACAAGAAGAGATTTTGACAATAGGAATGTATGGAAAAGAAATTGATTTTTATGTATTAAAAGGTATGCTAGAAAATGTATTAGAAACCATTGGAGTAAATAGATATGATATTGTGAAAGAAAAGGAAAATGAATCTTATCACCCAGGAAGATGTGCTAATCTAAAAGTTGGAATTGACATTATTGCTACAATGGGAGAAATACATCCAGAAGTATTACTTCATTATGGTATTGGAAGAAGAGCATATTTAGCAGAAGTAAATGTAACAAAATTAGTAAAATATGCAAAACAAAATAAAAAATATACAGAAGTTCCAAAATTCCCAGCAGTAGAAAGAGATATAGCAATTGTTGTACCAGAAGAAGTAGAAGTAGGAGAAATTGAAAAAATAATTATTAAGAAAGGTAAAAAACTATTAGAAAAAGTGCAATTATTCGATATTTATCGAGATAGTAAGATAGGAGAAAATAAAAAAAGCGTAGCATATTCTTTAAGTTTTAGAGATAAAAGTAGAACCTTAAAAGATGAGGAAATTGATGCCACAATGCACACTATTGTAGCAGAATTGGAAAAAACATTAGGAGCAGAAATGAGAAAATAACTTAAAATATGTAAAAAGATAAGGAGAGGTTGTTGTGAAGGAAATTATTTTAAAAGTAAATGGTATGATGTGCCAAGGATGTGAAAATAGAATCCAAAATGCTGTGAAAAATATGGAAGGAGTAGAATTAGTAGTCGCAAATCATCAAGAAAATAATGTTAAACTATCTTTAAATGAAAATGCAGATATTAATAAAATAAAAGAAAAAATAGAGGATATTGGATTTTCAGTAGAAAATTAAATTTGTATTTTAATAAAATATAGGAAGGAATTATTAAAATGGCAAAAAAAGTAATTTTAAATATAGAAGGTATGACATGTAGTGCTTGCTCTAATGGTTTAGAAAAATATTTAAAAAAGCAAAAAGGTGTAACAGATGCTGTTGTTAATTTAGTGCTAGCAACAGCATCTGTCGAATATGAAGATTTTCTTACTATTTCAGACATAGAAAGATTTGTAGAAGAAGCAGGATTTAAAAGTTTAGGAAAGAAACAACCAGAAAAAGAAAAAAACAAAACATTGTATTGGCTAATTGTGTTTGCTATTTTAGGTATTTTATTAATGTATATTTCTATGGGACATATGCTAAATTTACCAGTTCCAAGTATATTAGATATGATGTTCCATCCTAAAATATATACTACAGTTTTAATGGTCATTACAACATTATTTCTTGTTTGGGGCTGGGACATTATCAAAAATGGTATTAAAAATATATTACACAAAATGCCTAATATGGATTCTTTAGTAGGCATAGGTGTTATTGTTAATTATTTGTATAGTTTTTGGAATGCCATCCTTATTTTTCAAAATGACTTACAGGCCTTGCATCATTTATATTTTGAATCTTCGGCTATTATTATTCTATTTATTAAAATAGGTAGATATATTGATAGAAAAAATAAAGCGAAAGCAGTAGATACTATCAAAAACCTAGTTACTATTACACCACAAAATGGAACTATTTTGAAAGAAGGAAAAGAAAAAAAAGTTACAATTAATGAAATACAAAAAGGAGATATTGTAGTTTGTAAACCAGGAGAAAAAATCGCTGTTGATGGAATTGTTATTAAAGGAAATACTCATACAGATGAATCCTTTTTAACAGGAGAGAGTAAACCTGTAACAAAAAAAGAAGGAAGTAATGTTATTGCAGGAAGTATTAACTATGATGGATATATAGAATATGAGGCACAAAAGATAGGAAAAGATTCTAACATTTCCCATATTGTACAAATGGTAGTAGAGGCAACAAATACAAAAGCACCTATTGCAAGACTTGCAGATAAAATAAGTGGCTATTTTGTACCTATTATTTTTGCTATTGCGTTAGGAGCTTTTTTATTAAATTTTGTCATTACCAAAGAAGTGACAAATGCAATTTTAGCTCTAGTTAGTGTATTAGTGGTAGCATGTCCTTGTGCATTAGGTTTAGCAACACCTTTAGCAATGGTGGTTTCTATCGGAAAATGTAGTAAAAAAGGAATTTTAGTGAAATCTAGTGAAAGCTTAGAAACAATAAATCATATTGATACAGTTGTATTTGACAAAACAGGAACATTAACAGAAGGTAAACTTTCTATTGTAGATGGAAAATATACAAAACAAGAAATGAAAATATTACAGAGTTTAGAAGCAAAGTCAGAGCATCCGATTGCAAAAAGTATTTGCTTAAATCAAAAAGAGTTCTTAGAAGTAACAGAATTTGAAGAAATTGCAGGAATGGGAGTAAAAGGAAAAATAGAAGGAAAAGACTATTTCGCAGGAAATCAAAAATTTGTAAAACAGCAAAATGTGCTAAATACATTAGAAGAATTAGAAAAAGAGTATGCAGGTAAAGGAGAAAGCATTGTTTATTTATTTGATACACAAGAAGTAATTGCTATTGTTGGTCTAGCAGATAAAATAAAACCAAATATGAAACAAATAATTAAAGAGTTACAACAAATGCAAAAAAAGGTTGTTATGCTAACAGGTGATAATACTATAACAGCTAACCATATTGCAAAAGAATTACAAATAGATGAGGTTTATAGTAATATTTCACCTCAAGGAAAATTGGAAAAAATAAAAGAATTAAACAGTCATAAAAATTGCTTAATGATAGGAGATGGAATTAATGATAGTCCGGCATTAAAAACCGCTACTATTGGAGTAAGTGTTGCAAATGGTACAGATATTAGTGCTGATTCAGCAGATATTATTTTGTTAAATGAGAATATGGAATTAATAAATGATTTATTTACGATTGGAAGGAAAACAATTCGTATTATTAAAGAAAATCTATTTTGGGCATTGTTTTATAATATTTGTATGATTCCTTTAGCAACAGGATTATTACCGATTTCTTTAAATCCAATGATTGCAAGTTTAGCTATGACTTTGAGTAGTTTTAGTGTTGTATTAAATAGTTTAAGATTACGATAAAGGTTAAATAGATAGTTACGAATTATCTTAAGACTACATATCTATTATTTTGTGGCTAAAAATAATAGATATGTATAGCTAGGATAACTTGTAACTATTTTTTCATATAAAAGTGTAACCTTTTGAGATAAAATAACAATATAAGGGTAAAATGGTAATAATAAAGGAGAAAAAATTGAAAACAAATCATCTTATAAAAATGTATATTGAAAAAGGGCAATTAGATATCAAAAAAATAGTAGAAGATTATAGTGGCTATGTGTATACAGTTGTCAAAAATAGTGTAAAAGGAAATTTAACGCAAGAAGATATAGAAGAAATTATAGCAGATATCTTTTTTGTTTTGTGGAGTAACCAAGAAAAATTAGAGATAGATAAGCCATTAAATGCATATTTAGTAGGAATTTCTAGAAACTTGATAAAAGAAAAATATAGGAAGAATAAGATTACTGTTTCTTTAGAGGAGCAAGAGGGTTATCTAACAGATAATAGAGATATTAGTATGATATGTGAGCAAAATGAAAAAATGTATTTTATAGAAAAAGCATTAAAAAGTATGAAAAAAATAGATATGCAAATATTTAAGAGATATTATTATGCTTCTCAAAAAGTAAAAGAAATTGCAAAAGAATTAAATATATCTGAAATGCAAGTAAAAACAAGATTACATAGGATTAGAAATAAGATAAAAAAGGAAATGAAAAAAGGAGGTTATGAAAATGGGAGATAGGTTATTGAGTGATAAAATATGGGATAAAGTAGAAATGAAAATTGCAATATCTCATTTTCAAGAAAGGGAAAAACAAATTCCTAAAATGAAAATAATGCAAATGGTAGCAACTTTTGTTGTTTGTATAGGAGTTACAGTGGGTGTTGTTTATGCAGGATATACGGTATATGAAAAAGTATGGAAAGAACCTAAAATTTATCATGAAGAGGAAATGCAAAGCCATTTACCATCACCAGAAATTAGTGAAGAAGAGAAAGCGGAAGAGAATTTAATAACAGAAGAAGTGGCGAAACAAAAAGCTTTAGATGTTTTAGAAAAACTTGGGTATGGAAGACCAGAAATCAAAAAAATAGATTTAAATAGAGGGTATTCAGGAGAAAAAGAAAATGAAAGTTATTATATGGTTAAAACAAGAGAAGGATATGAAGAAGGTTTAATGGTATTGATAGATTCTAAAACAGGAGAATTTACTTATTTTTCTGATATGGAGTTGAAATATAAAAATTTAACATTAGATGAGATTTCGGAGGAACAGAGAAAACAAATTGCTTATGAAGTTTATGATACTTTAGGATTTCAGGAAAAAGAATATGAATTAGAAACTTACAATCAAAAAACAGATAGACTTTATGGATGTCAATTTTATAAAAAATATCATGGTGTTTATAATAAGTTTCAAGGAATAACGGTAGGATATATGGTGGTAGATGGAAAAGTTTTATATGATACGATTAATATTTATCATTCTAATCATTACGAAGATAACGAAATAAAATTATCAAAAGAAGAAGCACAACAAATAGCCATAGAAAAAGAGAAAGAACTTAGTGATAAAGAAAGTAAGATAGAAAAGGTAGAATTATCTATAGAAAGAATGAATTCTGTTATTTATCAGCTAGAAAATAATATGATAGATAATGATATTTATGTAGAAACAGATAATAGGATAAGAAATGTTTGGAAAATCACAATTGACCATGAGGATAAAGAAATTTTTAGAGGGATAACGCAAGAAGAACAGGTACAGTGGATGAAGGAAAATAGCAAGAAAACTTATTTTGTGGATGGTACAACTGGTGAAATTATAGGAGGGGAAATTGGATTAAGAGTTACTAGTTAATGAGTAAAAAATAAATATTCAAAAGTATTGATATATTAATATTATTTGGCAAAAGCAAGCTTGGGGTATAACAATCCAGGTCTTGCCTGCAAAATATTAATATACCAATACTTTTTTGCGATTAAAATAATATTTGACTTGAAAAGGCTTTTAAAACGATAAAGAACGTGTTATAATGCCAATGGTGAGGAAAAAAATATGTTTAAAATCATGATTATTGAAGATGATATAGAAATCAGAGAAGAATTGAAAATATTATTACAAAATAGTGGATATGAAATAAAAACAATTACAGATTTTGAGACAGTAGACCAACAAATTTTGACTAACGAACCCCATTTAGTTTTATTAGATATTAATCTACCAAATAAAAGTGGATATGAAATATGTAGTAAAGTAAGAGCAAAATCAAAAGTTCCTATTATCTTTGTTACAAGTAGAAATAATTCTATGGATGAACTAAAAGGCATTATGTTGGGAGGAGATGACTATATAGAAAAACCATATAATATACCGATTTTATTAGCTAGATCCATCTTGCCATTTTTTGGTTAGTATAGTAGAATGAAAAGGTAAATGAAAGGAAGGAGATTTCCAATGACAGAAAAGGAAAAAAGGGATAATCAGGAATTGTATGATGGAAACTATAATGAAGAAATGCTGAAAGAAAGAGAAAAAGCTAAAGATTTATGTTTTGAATATAATTTAATAAAACCATCTAATAGAAAAGAAAGAGAGCAACTAATAAAGAAAATATTTGCAAAAACAGGAGAAAATATTTTAGTAGAATCTAGTTTTCAATGCGATTATGGTTATAATATATTTGTAGGAGAAAACTTTTACATGAATCATAATGGAGTTATTTTAGATGCTGCCAAAGTAGAATTTGGAGATAATGTATTTATTGCTCCTAATTGTGGATTTTATACAGCAGGACATCCTATAGATGTAGAACAAAGGAATAAAGGATTAGAATATGCCAAACCAATAAAAGTAGGAGATAATGTTTGGATTGGAGGAAATGTAGTAGTTTTACCAGGGGTAACCATAGGAAATAATTGCGTGATTGGAGCAGGAAGTATAGTGGTAAAAAACATTCCAGATAATAGTATTGCTGTTGGAAATCCATGTAAAGTGATAAAGCAAATTAATAAATAACAATTTGTTACAAAAGTGAAAGAAGGAAAAGTAAAATGAAATTGTTAATAGGACTATTGATACCATTTTTGGGAACTACATTAGGTTCTGCAACTGTATTTTTAATGAAAAATAAGATAAATAAAAAAGTGGAAAAACTTTTATTAGGCTTTGCATCAGGTGTTATGATGGCAGCGTCTATATGGTCTTTGATAATACCATCCATTAATATGACAGAAGAACAGGGAAAAATTGCTTGGGTACCAGCTGCGATTGGTTTTTTATCGGGAATCGTATTTTTACTTGTTTTAGATAGTTTGATACCTCATTTACATTTAAATAATGATAAACCAGAAGGAATAAAATCAAAGTTTAAGAAAATAACTATGATGGTATTTGCAGTAACACTTCATAATATACCAGAAGGAATGGCAGTAGGAGTGACATTTGCAGGTGCTATGTTAGGAAATACGGGAATGACCATTAGTGGAGCGATTGCGTTAGCTGTTGGAATTGCGATTCAGAATTTTCCAGAAGGAGCGATTGTGTCAATGCCTCTTAAAAGTGAAGGAGCTTCAAAAGGAAAGGCATTTTTATATGGTACTTTATCAGGAATAGTAGAACCAATAGCAGCTATTATTACGATTGTGTTAACAAATGCAATTGTACCAGTACTTCCATATATATTAGCATTTGCCGCAGGTGCTATGATTTATGTTGTAGTCGAAGAATTAATACCAGAATCACAAGCTGGAGACCATTCTAATATTGGAACAGTTGGAGTAGCAATAGGATTTGTTATTATGATGATTTTAGATGTGGCATTAGGATAGACACAATAAGTCTATTCTTTTTTTTGACAGATAATTTATTTTGCTTCAAAAAATTGGAAAAATTTGTATTGAATTAGTGGTCATATTTATTGAAATCCTTGTTCTAAAGTTATAAGATAGAGTGGAATAACAAATAGGAGGGATAGATAAATGAAAGGCATAAAAATAGGAAATAAAATATCTAAGTACCCAATCATACAAGGTGGAATGGGTGTAGGTGTTTCCCTACATAAACTAGCTGGAAACGTTAGTAAAGAAGGAGGAATAGGTGTTATTTCTACCGCAGATATTGGTTATCAAGAACCAGATTTTTCAGAAAATCCACAGAAGGCAAACTTAAGAGCAATTGGTAAAGAAATTAAAAAGGCAAGACAAATAGCAGGAGAAGACAAGATACTAGGAGTTAATATTATGGTGGCAATGAAAAATTATACTGAAATTGCCAAAGAATGTGTCAAACAAAAAATTGATTTAATTATTTCCGGAGCAGGAATTCCAAAAGAGTTACCAGAATATGTAAAAGGAACACAAACTAAAATTGCACCAATTGTGTCTTCTCTTAGATGTTGTAAATTAATTGTACAACATTGGAGAAAAAAATATGATTATGTACCAGATATGATAGTAATAGAAGGACCAGAGGCAGGAGGTCATTTGGGATTTAAAGAGGACGAACTAGTTGAAGAAAATAAACCAAAATTAGAAGATATTACAACAGATATTGTAGAGTATATTAATGATATAGAAAAGGAAACGGGAAGAGAAATACCGGTGATAGCAGCAGGTGGAATATGGGATGGAAAGGATATTCAAAAATTTTTAGATTTAGGAGCTTCTGGTGTGCAAATGGCAACAAGATTTGTTGCAACAGAAGAATGTGATGCATCTGAAGAATTTAAACAAGCATATATTCATGCCAAAAAAGAGGATATCAAAATAATTAAAAGCCCAGTTGGTTTACCAGGTAGAGCTATTTATAATGAATTTATTAAAAAAACAGAAACACAAAAAAATAAGATTGACAGATGTTATCAATGTATTAAAACATGTAATGTTGCAACTACTCCATATTGTATTACAAAAGCATTAATAAATGCTGTAAAAGGTAATATGAAAGAAGCTTTGATTTTTTGTGGAAGTAATGTTTCTAAAGTGAAAGAAATTATTTCTGTCCATGCACTTATGAATGAATTAGTTGCTGGAATGGCATCATAATAAGATTGGTTTTAAGAGGAGATGGTATCTAATATTATTAAGCATATTCTTTATTTTTTATTTTTGTAATACTTTGTAAGCGACCAAACGAACGAATGTGAGTGCGATTGGAGCAACCAACTTATGATAAATTTTATTTAGTGGTTGCGACACACAAAGTATAAAAAAATAAAAAATAAAGAATAGTATTAGGTATTATATACTCCTCTTTTATCATGCAAAAAAATATGATAAAATGAAAAAAATATGTAATAAAATCAAAAATAAAATCTCATATAAAATAGAAGGAGGTAAAAAGTTATGCAGAATATAGAAGAAATATATATGCAACATTCTAATACAGTATATAAATATTTATTCTGCTTAACAGGTAATGAAGATTTATCAGAAGAATTAACACAAGAAACCTTTGCAATAGCTGTTAAAGAAATAGGAAAGTTTAAAGGGAATTGTAAAGTATCTGTATGGCTATGTCAAATTGCAAAACACTTATGGTATAAGGAATTAAAGAAAAGCAAGAGGAATAAGAATATTTCGCTCGAAGAAATAGAAGAGTTTCCAGAAATAGAAACAACAGAAGACAAAGTCTGTAAGCAAGAAGAAAAATTGAAACTTTTTAAAGATATGCAAAAACTAGATGAGCTATCCAGAGAAATTTTGTATTTAAGGATGGTAGGTAATTTAAACTTTATAGAGATAGGAGAAATATTGGGAAAAACACCTAATTGGGCAAGGGTTAATTTTTATCGTGCTAAGCAAAAAATGAAGGAGGTAAATGAAAATGGAAAAAAGAAGCGAATGTGAGATTGTACAAGATTTATTACTTGGATATGTAGATGATACTTTAAATGCTGAATCTAAGAAATTAGTAGAAAAACATTTAAGTGAATGTGCAAATTGTAAAGAGAGATTAAGGCTAATAAGAGAAGATATGAAAATAAAAGAAGAAAATCAGAAAAAGGAAATTGATTATTTAAAAAAAATTAGGAGAAGAAGTAGAATAAAATCCATATTGTTCGCAATGGGGATTATATTAGTAATAGTATTAGGAATTTATATTAGTAAATTTATAAAAATTAAGCATATTGCAAATAAATCATCACAATCTTTACAAGCCAATAATATTTATATAGAGACTAGACAAATGATGGGAGAAGGGGGAGTTTCTATTACAAAGAAATATATAAAAGATGGAAAATATAAATCTGTTTGGGAAATTTATACTGATGAAGGAAGTAAAATATATTCTACTACTTATGGAAGTATAAATTCTGATGAAGTAATAACAATAGATGATAATAATAAAACGGTGTTAATAGATAAAGGCGAATTTGCTAAAATGAAAAATCAGGAAAATAGTATAAAATTTGTACCTTTTGTTAGAGATTTGAGTAATTCTCTTTTCATACAAGCAGGAGCAGCTTTTGTTATGTCTATTGATGTAGATACTTATGACATTGGTAGAGAATATTATGTGATAAGAGAGCAATTTGAACAAAATCAAAGATGGGAAATATGGATTGATAAAGAAACTGGTTTAACATTAAGACAAATTAATAAAGGTGGTTCAATGACAAAATTTCCAGGAACAGATATTGTAAAAAAAGTGTCAGACAATGTGCAAGAATATAGATATGAATTCGATGTAGTGAAAGACGAAGATGTCCAAGTTCCTGATTATTCAGATTATAAAGTAGAATATTCTGATTTGGATGAAATTAATAAGGTGTTATCTAATAAATAAGGAAAATCAAAATAAATAATTGAAAATAATGGAAAAATATAGTAAAATGCAAATGTAATACAAATTAGTATTACATTTGTTTTTTATTTCTTAAATTTTGGTCAAATAAAAAAATTATGTCAAATTAATTAAAATCAATAATACAAATCAAAAATCAAATTTATATTTATAACGTATATATAATAAAAATTAAAAATATTTACCCTTAGATAAATATTGACACAAAAATCAAAAAGAAGTATAATGGAGGTAATAAAATGAAATTATTTACATATCAAGACTATTTAATTTATGAAGAATTACAGGGAACAATTTTAAAAGTTGCAGAATCAGCGGAAAATTATGATTATGGTCAATTAGAAATAAATACCATGATAAGATATTTAAAGAACTTTTTTCAAATAAAAAAGAAGTCAGCATTTTTCTTAATAAATATTTAAATTTACAAGGCACTAAAAATGAAATAAAACAAGAGGAATTAGAAAAATGTAGTACAGAATTTTTAACAAGTGATAAAAAAACATTAGAATCAGATATATTATATAAGGTAAAAGGCAAAGAAAGATATATATTAATAGAACATCAAAGTACAGTAGATGTTTTGATGGCAGAAAGAATATTAGAATATTGTGTAGAAATTATAAGAATGGCAAAAAAACAACAAGAAATAAAAACAAATAAAGATTTTAAATTACCAGCAATTTGTCCAATTGTACTGTATACAGGAAAAAGAAAATGGACAGCCAAAACAACATATATGGAATTACAAGAAAATTGGTATGAAATGCCTAAAAGATTAGAATGTAGTTATGAATTAATAGATGTTAATCAATATAGTAAAGAAGAATTAATAGAAGAAAGAACAAGTATATCTAAAGCAATGCTAATGGAAAAAATCAGTAGTGATAAAGAATTTATAGAAGTATTGGAACAAGTAGTAGAACAAGATTTAACAAAAGAAGAACAAGAATTTTTGATGGATATAATTGTAAATACGGCAAAAGAAAAAATAAATAAAGAAAAAGTAAAAGAGTTAAAAGAAAAAATAATAGGGAAAGGTGGAGAAAATATGGTAATTGAAAATTTAAGTAGGATTTGGGACATGCATTATGAAAGAGGCGTTAATCAAGGGAAAAAAGAAGGTAAAATAGCAGGAATAAAAGAAATTGTAATAAGAATGCTAAAAAATAATATGAAAGATGAAGTTATTAAAAAAATGACAAATATGAATGATATCGAGTTGGAAAAAATAAAAAGTGAGTTAAAAAATACGGAACTTTAAAACAATAATTAAAAAGTTAATTTTACTGTAAATTTTTTTTGGTTTTGTGTTATAATAAAAATCATGATAACAAATGGATTAGAAAAAATAAA
>CALXME010000025.1 GCA_944389395.1 uncultured Clostridia bacterium
TGCCAAATTTTTAACAAAAATTTGGCATCCATACCTGGAACCAATGCCAACCCAACCTGGAAGCAATGCCAACCCAACCTAGAACCAATGCCAACTATTCAAATAATCGCATAATATCTTCTTTTGATAACTTGTTAATAAAAGATTGTTTCGTACTAAGCATATTATCGATTAATTCCGCCTTTTTTTGTTGCAAATCGTAAATCTTCTCTTCAATTGAATTTTTAGTAATCAATTTATAAACTTGTACATTATTTTTTTGTCCTATACGATAGGCCCTATCAGTTGCTTGATTCTCTGTAGATAAATTCCACCAAGGATCATAATGAATTACCATATCTGCTCCTGTCAAGTTCAAACCAGTACCACCGGCTTTTAAAGAAATTAAAAATACTTTTATTTCTGGATTTTGATTAAACTCTTCCACTAATTCAATTCTCTCATCCACTTTAGTTGCACCTGTTAATTTAAAATAAGTAATCTTCTTTTCTTGTAACAATTCCTCAATAAAAGGGAACATAGCCGTATATCCAGAAAATAGCAAAATTTTGTGTCCACTTTGAATAGCATCTTCCATAATTTCCATACATTGTTCTAATTTACTACTACCTTCATGATAGTTTTGAATAAATAATCCTGGGTGGCAACAAATCTGCCTTAAACGTGTTAGAGCTGCTAAAATTTGAATATGGCTCTTTTCAAATCCATTAATATTTATCTGTTCTGCAACTTCTTGTTTTGCTTGAACTAAATATGATAAATATAATTTTCTTTGTTCTTCTCCCATTTCATTATTTAATATTGTTATCGTTTTATCTGGTAATTCTGTTAAAACTTCTTTTTTATTTCTTCTTAAAATAAAAGGTTCTATCAACATTTTTAATTTTTCCATTGCTTTGGTATCTTCATTTTTTACAATAGGTGTTTCATACATTGTTTTAAAATCTTTATATGAAAACAAATATCCTGGCATAATATAATCAAAAATAGACCAAAGCTCTGCTAAAGAATTTTCAATAGGTGTTCCTGTTAATGCGTATTTAGTATCTGCTTTCAATTTTTTAATAGATTTAGCATTTTGCGTATTACTATTTTTCAAATATTGAGCTTCATCAGCTATCATATAACGGAAAATATAATCTTTTTCTAAATAAATATCGATATCTCTTTTTAATAAATCATAAGATGTTATAATCAAATCATATTTTGGTATTTTATTTATCAATTTCTTTCTTTCGTCTAAATTTCCCTTTATTACTAAAGTTTTAATATTAGTTCCAAATTTTTGTGCTTCATTTTGCCAATTTAAACTTAAAGAACTTGGGCAAACCACTAAACTTGGTCTTTTATTTTCTGTTTCTTTATCAATATAATCCACTATGATACTAAGCATCTGTATTGTTTTTCCAAGTCCCATATCATCTGCTAAAATACCCCCAAATTTATAACTATCTAATACTTTTAGCCATCTAAAACCTGTTTTTTGATAATAACGAAGAACTGTTTTTAGTGAATCTGGAACTTCTGTATTTTCTTCTATCTTGTCTTTATCTAATTCTTGTACCATTTCTTTATATTTACCGTTTTTTTCGATTTGAGTACCTTTCATTCCTTTTAGTAATTGATTTAAATACATTGTACGATATGTAGGTAAATATACTTTACCTTCTTCTATTTCGTCATAAGATATTTGCATTCCAGTCATCAATTTATCAACAAAATCAATCTCTTTATTATTTTCTAAATTCAAAAAACTTCCATCTTTTAATCTATAAAATTTTTTCTTTAAATGATATCTTTCCATTATATTTTTTAATTCTTCTGTATTAATCTCTAAACCTTTTAAATCCATTTCTAATAAATTGTTTTCCACTTTTACCCCTAAAGTTCCTGTTTTAGGTTGTCTAATCTGTTTGTTTCTAAAATTGTCTGTTATGAGTACTTCAAACTTTTGCATATAATAATTTATATCTTCTGTTAAAAAATTATATATTTTATCCTCATCTGGCAGAATAAATCTAAGATTTTGTACATCTAACATAAATCCTGTTTTTCGAAAAGCATTTAAAGCTCTTGTTTCTTGAATTTGATTTCTTGGAAGAGATACTTTTACTTTTTCATCTAATGGATTAATTTCTATCATATCATAACAAAATTTAACTTCTGCCACTACATTGTTATTTTCATCAAAATCTAAAAAAACTTTTACGCATAATTCTTTTGGTTGGTATTTTTCTAAGTCTTTTTCTTCTATTCCTTCAATTTTAATAACATTTTTTAGTTTTGGCATCATAATCGAAAAGAAAGAATATAATTCTTCTTCTCCTAATGTCAATTCTGTCATATAATTTTGTCTAAATAATTCTAGTAATCTTAATGTTGTGTTTTCAAATATTTTAGAGCAACGGTATAATTTATCTTCTTCTAATAAGTATTTATAATTTTTTCCTTTTAAAATAGAAATTTTAAAAATATCTTCATTTGCTACAATATGATATTGTTTTTTACCTAATTTTCTCAAGTAAAATTCCACATTAGGCTCTGTTTGCATAAAAGTAACTTTAAGAGGTAAAGCATCTTTTTGAAAAGCAATTTGTTTTCCTTTTAGAATTTCATACAATTCATCTATACCTGTGTTTCCAACTACGATACTAGATTCACTTAATGCTTTCCCATAATATCTATAATTACTGTTAGAATTTGAATTAGCATATTTTATTAATTCTGCATATTTCAGTATAAACTCTAATAATTTTCTATCTTCTTCTATAAATGCTTCTTTTGTATGTATAAACTGTAATTTATCACCATAACGATACATTTCTTTGTTTAACATAGATGTGTAAAATTGTGATAAATCTTTTATTTTATACATTCTTTTATTTCCTATTTTAAATTCGATTTTCATAGTATTTGTAAATCTATCATAAATAATTTTAGGTTCAATTCGAATTTTTCCCTTTTCTTTCAGCAAGATGGGATTATCATCTATAGCTTCTACTTCTTCATTATAAAAGGTGGTTATAATTTGTTTAAAGGCTCTATTAGGCGATATTATCTTTTCTTCTCTTATTTCTTCTTCCCAATCTAACAAGGCAAGTACAGAAGCTAATGTATGTTTACATACACTATAGTGATTATAATAATCTTCACAAGTACATGTGACATCTTGAATTTCTCCGTCTTCTATTTCCACATAGGTTCTATAAGGCATACTTCCTCTTACAACCGCTCTGACAGAAAAATTTTTATCATTTTCATAGGTTGCTTTTACTATCTTTACTTTTCCCTTTTCATAGTAATATTTTGCTCTTTCTGTTCTTGCAGTTCCAGCATCAATTTGCAAATTTCTAATGACATCCGGATTTATTTTCATTTGAAATTTTACCTCTTTCTCTTTTTTCTGGTTTATTATTATATCTCAATTTTACTAGAAAAGCAAGACTGTTTATGCAACTTGCATAAAACCTCCTAAACACACAAATGTTTAAGAGGTTTTATTTTATATTACCGCCCAAGTGACTTTTTTTTTATTATTTTTTATATTTTTATAATACTGTGCAATTAGTTCATCCAAATCTGTACTCAACTTATAAATAACATTATAATCGTCACCATTTTCGATGCTTTTATTCAATTTATCTCTTAATTTACAAATTTCATCATTTAACATACTCATCTCTCCTTTTCTCACATTTATCTTTTGTATAGTTATAAATTACCACATAATTTTCCGCAAGTCAAGTATTTTCAAGGGTTTTTAGCAACTTTCGTATGACATTTATCTTCATTTTTCGACAAAAGTACAAATAAAAAAACGGTATTACATCTTTGTAGAAAATAATACCATTTTTTTGACAAGTTTTTTTATCTAAAAACTTTCTATTTTTATACATTTTATTCTAATTTTTCACAATAGAAAGAACCATTTTATCTTCTTTAAATACTTCATTTAACACTTGCTTTAAATATTCTATATTTATGCCTTCTATTTCTTCTAAATAATCAAAACTATTAATTCCTTTCATACTATCTGCCAAAAACATTCTTGCTATATCACCAACATCGTTATATTCTCTAATGTAACCACCATAAATCATTTTTCTAATTCGTAAAAAATCTTTTTCACTAATTCCTTCTGTCTGTAAATGTCTTATCTCTGCTTTTACTTTTTGGTACACATCTTCTGGTTCATTTGATTGAGCCGTTATTAGTACATGTGCATAAGTATTTGAAAATTCATATTCTAAACTAGGTTGTGAATACAAAATCCCATTTTGGTATAATTTTTGATAAAGTTCCGAACTTCTTCCAATAATGAGATTTAATAATATTTCAATTGCAATTTGTTTTTTTACCATAATATTTTTGTTCTCTATATTACAGTTTTCCGGAATATCTTTGATTCCTATTGTAAATAAAGGTTGGCTTACTTCCAATTTTTGTTCTATTTTTTCTTTAACGATTTCTTTTGGTTCTTCAGGATAAAGTCTAACAATCTCTCCTACATTACTTTTTTGTACTAACCTTTTTTTTACTTCTTCAAACATTTTCTTTGGTTCAAAATCGCCACATACTACTAGTACCATATTAGATGGATGATAAAATGTATTATAACAGCGATATAATATATCTTTATTAATTTCACTAATAGATTCTATTGTTCCTGCTGTATCTAGTTTAATAGGATTATTATAATACATTGCAGTTAGAGTATTATAATATACTCTCCACTCAGGATAATCATCATACATTTTAATTTCTTGACCTATAATTCCTTTTTCTTTTTCTACATTTTCATCTGTAAAATAAGGATGTTGTACATAATCCATTAATTCATCCATTGCTTCATAAAAATTTTCTGTACATTCAAACAAATAAGCAGTATGGTCATTACTTGTATAAGCATTTGCATCAACACCTAATGAAGTTAAAACATCTAAACTATTTGTTCCATTTTCTTGTTCAAACATTTTATGTTCTAAAAAATGTGCTACTCCCATTGGTACTTTTGTTTTTTCTTTTTCCCCTGGCACAATAAATTCACTATCTATAGAACCATATTTAGTTCCCCATATCAAGTATTTTTTTAATGTGTCTTTTTTAGGTATGACCATTACAGTTAAACCATTTTCTAGTTTTTCTATATAAACTTTTTCTTTAACTTTCAAATTTTCGATAGTCTGCATTTATTTTTTCCTCCTAATTCTTTAAAAAATAAATAGTATCAATTGTCACTTTATTTGCAATAGACAAAATGTTTTCTTTTGATACTTGCATTACTTTTTCTTTATATTCACTTACTGACATTTTATTTTGTGATAATTCTTGCCCATAATAATAAACAATTTGAGTATCTTGTTCATCTTCTATTGCTTGTATCCCAGAAATAATACCTTTTTTAGCATTTTCTATTTCTTTGTCTGTAAAATTTCCTTTTTTCATATTTTCTATTTGCTCTTTTATCAAATTTAATGCTTTATCATAGTTTTCTATCTCGATTCCGCAATTTACAAATATATTATTTTTATAACGAATATAACTAGAACTTGCAACATAAGCTAAATGTGCTTTTTCTCTGACATTTTGAAATAATTTAGAATTAGCACTTCCACCTAATATACTATTATATAATAAAGCATGATATCTAGCTTCTTCTTCTCCGACATCTAAATCTAAACCTAAAACTAATTTACCTTGAGAAACATCCATACTTTCTGCCACACTATTTTCTTTTTCTGCTTTTTTTGAAATTATTTTAGCAATATTATAGTCTGGTTTTCTAGGTTTTAATTTTTGTAGCTCTTCATTTTCCAAAATATATTGTTCTAAATTATCATCTAAAATGCCTGAAACAAAAATGTCAATTTTACAATTATCTATTAGATTTTTATATGTTTGGTATAAATTTTTAGAATCGATATTTTCTAAATCTTCTGTATAACCAAATTTATATAATCCAAAAGGTTGTCCTTTATACATTTCTTCTATACATCTATCTAATGCATATTTTGCTTTATTATCTATTTTGGATTCAATCCTTAATTTTACATTTTCTTTTTCTTGATTTACATACTCTTCTTTGAAAGCTCCATTTTCTACCAATGGATTAAAAACAATTTCTAACAATTTTTCAATAGTCTTTTTCCACATATTTTCACCTGATTGTGGTAAAAAATTATCATTAATTGTTTCTAAGTAAAACTTTAATACTTGATTATCTCCAGATTTATCTAATCCACAATCAAATGCCCCTCCATACATTTCTTCTAATTCTTTACTTATACATTCTTGTGTTGGCATATTTTTTGTTCCTCTTCTTAATACAGATGAGATTAAAGCATTTTTTGTTACTGTTTCTCTATTTAAAGAAGTTGTTAAAAATATTGCCATTAAGTTTGTCTTAAATTTATTTGTTTTTATTTGATGTATTTTTATTCCTTCTTTTAACTCCTTTTCTATATATTCCATTTCATTTTCCTCCTTTTGCATTATTATACTTCAATATTAGTAAATTATTCAATAAATTTAGGTAAGAATTTCATTATATTATATATAAATTTTTGTAAACAAAAATTGAAAGCAATTAATTTTATTTGCTTTCAATCTACTATACTTTTATTAAAATTTTCTTTTTCTTGCTGCCTCTGATTTTTTCTTTCTCCTAACACTAGGTTTTTCATAATGCTCTCTTTTACGAACTTCTTGTAATACTCCATTTCTCGCACATTGTCTTTTAAATCTTTTTAGAGCATCTTCTATATTACCATTATTAACTTTTATCTCTGACATTTAAATTCCCCTCCTTCCGGTCCATACAAACTGTATGCTGGGATAACCCTGATAACGTAATTATTATACATTAAAGCCTTGGTATTGTCAATACTTAGAAAACAAATTAGTTAAAACATCCAACTCAATAATGGATTTTCAAATATAAGTTCTCTTATAAAACCATTTGTAAATGGAATAAACCATAAAATAATCCCTAAAATTATAATAATAATTGCAGTTAATAATATGGCAAACCATCCTTTTTTGCTTGGTAATCCTTCAAAATGAGGTCTGTTTTCAAATACTTCTTTTGCTAATTCTCTAACTGCCGAAAATGTTCCCATTTTATATGTTCTATCTGCATCAATTACTTTTTTTGGCTCTTTTTCTATTTTTTCTTCGGTTTTGTTATCATAATAAGGTTCATGATATCTTAGCATTTCTTCTCTTTCTAATTCAGCATTATATTGTTCTCTTAAAAAATCATTTGAAAGCACTTCATAAGCTTCATTTATTTCCTTCATCTTCGTTTCACAATAAATTCTAGCTTTTCCTTCTTGTTTATCTGGATGATATTTTATTACTAAAGCTTTATATGCTTTATCTATTACTTCTTTTGAAGCAAGTCTATTTACTTCCAATATATCATAATAATTTTTCATAAGTTTATTAAAATACCTTTCTTTATTTACTAAAATTATTCTACATCAAAGAAAAAAAAATAGCAATATTAAATTGCTACTTTTCTATTTTTAATATGCTCTTTTATATTTAATATAGAAACCAACTGATATAACAATTGCTACTACAATGCCTCCTATTAATAAGTTTTGTAAAGTACCTGTTTTTGGTAAAGAATTCTCAGATTTTCCTGAATTTACAATACCTGAATTAGAATAGTTAACAGAACTATTTCCACCACTTGGTTTTCCTGTATTATTTCCTCCTGATGGGGTGTTTGTATTGTTTCCTCCTGTTGGAGTGTTTGTATTGTTTCCCCCTGATGGAGTGTTTGTATTATTTCCTCCTGTTGTATTTTCATTGTCACCTGGTTCTTCTGGGTTATCTGGTTCTTCTGTATTTTCAACAATTTCTATTGTAGTAGAAACATCTTCAACAGAAAATGTTTTAGAATCAGAGAATTCATTTTTTGTAAGTGTTACCGTTTGTTTACCTAATGTAGCATCATCTTTTGCTGTTAATACAATTTTTCCAATTTCTTGATTTTCACTAGTTGCTTCATAATTTGCTTTTGTAAAAGTTATAGAGTTTTCCAATACTGTACTTGTCCAGTTTCCATTAGAATCAGCTTGTGCTTTTAAATCAAAGACATTTGAATCATATTCAAATATTGTATTGAAAATTGCAATTCCGTTTCCAGCATTAATATCAGATACTTTAACAGATAGTGTAACTGTTTCTCCTGCTTTAATTTGTGTCTTATCTGGTTCTACTGTTAATGTACAAGTATAAATTTCTTCAGCAGCAAAAACATTACTTATCATTCCTGTTATTAAAATTGCAAAAATAATAAAAACTATTTGTATTTTTCTAATCATTTCTTTTGTCATAGTCTGTCCCCCTAAATATTATAATATCACTATATTATATATCTCATATTTTTCGCTTTTTTTCAACAGTTTTAATTTTCCAATTCCTTTAAATTCTTTTATTTGTAGGCATTTGACGTAATATTACTTTTTTGTTACAGTTGTATTTCATTTATATTACATTTTTTAAAAAATCTTAAATAGAGTATCAACAAAAGCCGATTTTTCCTATATAATAAAAAAAGAACGTATCAACGCTCTTTTTTTATTATTCTCCAAATATAGCTTCAAATTCATCAGCTTCGATTTTCTCTTTCTCTAAAAGAATTGTTGCTACTGCATGTAATTTTTCAACATGATCAGATAAAATTTGTTTTGCCCTGTTATAACCTGTATCTACAATTTTCTTAACTTCTTCATCAATAATAGCTGCTGTTTCTTCTGAATATTCTTTACCTTGTGCAAGGTCCCTTCCTAAAAATACTTGTTCTTGATTAGAGCCTAACATTAATGCTCCAATTCTTTCACTCATACCATATTTTGTAACCATACTTCTTGCTATATTAGTTGCTCTTTCAATGTCATTACTTGCTCCTGTCGAAATATCATTTAAAATAAGTGCTTCTGCTACTCTTCCACCAAGTAAAGATACAATATTTTCTTCCATTTCTGTTTTAGACATAAATGATTTATCTTCTGTTGGACGGTACATCGTATATCCTCCCGCCATTCCTCTAGGTACAATAGAAATTTGATGTACTGGGTCTTGTGTTTCTAAATAATGACTAACAACTGCGTGACCTGCTTCATGATAAGCTACTAATTTATTTTCTTTTTCGCTTCTTACTTTTGTTTTCTTCTCAGGCCCCATTGTAACTTTTATCATAGCATCTTCTATTTCTTTCATTCCGATTTCACTTAAATTTCTTCTTGCTGCTAATAAAGCCGCTTCATTTAGAACATTTTCTAAATCCGCTCCTGCAAATCCTGATGTGTTTTTAGCTATTACTTTTAAATCTATATCATCTGATAATCTTTTCTTTCTACTATGAACTTCTAATATTTGTTCTCTTGCCTTTACATCTGGTAATCCGACAACAATTTGTCTATCAAATCTACCTGCACGAAGTAATGCTTTATCCAATACATCTGGTCTATTAGTAGCAGCTAATACAATAACACCTTCGTTTTCAGCAAATCCATCCATTTCTACTAATAATTGATTTAATGTTTGTTCTCTTTCATCATGTCCACCACCAAGTCCTGCACCTCTTTGACGTCCAACCGCATCAATCTCATCAATAAATATAATACATGGTGCATTTTTCTTTGCTTGGTCAAATAAATCTCTTACACGAGAAGCTCCTACACCAACAAACATTTCTACAAAATCAGAACCACTAATAATAAAGAATGGTACTCCTGCTTCTCCTGCTACGGCTTTTGCTAGTAATGTTTTACCAGTACCTGGTTGACCAACTAATAAAACTCCTTTAGGAATTCTAGCTCCCATATCTGTAAATTTTTTTGGATTTTTTAAAAATTGAACAATTTCTTCTAATTCTTCTTTCTCTTCATCCACACCTGCTACATCATCAAAAGAAATTTTATTTCTATCTGCTGGTGTCATCATTCTCGCTTTGCTTTTCCCAAACGACATAGTTTTGCCACCAGGATTTCCAGCATTAGAACCACTCATCATAAAAAACCAGAAAATAAAGAATATGATTAATAATCCAAATGGTGTTAACAAACTAAGAACCGTCACAAAAATAGATTGTGATTTTTCCTCTAAAGTAAATGCACCTTCTTTTAAAAATTCCTCTGTATATGTCATAAAGCTACTCATATCTGGAATATTAACTTCTTTTCTTATCTTATCATCTTTTAACTCTACGATTGCTGTTTTTCCATCTGCTTCTATTTGAATACTTTCTACCTTCCCACTATTAATATCTGCAATTAATTCAGAGTATTTTAATTTAGAATCACTATTTTCTACAATAGATGATAATACAACAATAAAAATAACTCCTATAATTAACCACATGGCTAATGTCTTTATTCCGTTTTTCAAATTAATTCCTCCTTTAGTCTAAAACTCTTTATCGTTCCCACTTATATCATACTAGTTTAGCTTTTTCAATACTTTTTTCATGACTTTTTCGTGACAATATTTTTCCTTTTAAATTTGCTCTACGGCTACTTATATTTGGCTTATGAAATGAATTTTATGGTTTTTTATTAAAATTTTAATTTTTTTATTTGGTGTTAAATATTTATTTCCAATATTATTTTCACAAAGTTTAATGATATCTTCTATATGGATTTTTTCTATTCCACTACTATCACCAAAAAGCCTTGTTATAGTATATAAAATAATTCTTGCTTTTATCACTTTTTCTTGTTTATTAAATTTTTTTAAGTCTAAAACTGCCATCGGGAATGTTCCTGTTTCTTTATAATTTGAAATAATATTTTTTTCTTCTAATAACATATCCTTATATGCTAACATAACTTGTTTATCAATATATTCATCATCTTCTCGTACAAGTTCTGATAATCTACTAATCGATTCAATTATATTAGAATTAAATTCTTTTTGCATATATGGAATCAAGATATTTCTAACTTTATTTCTTGTATATATATTTTCTTGATTTGTTTTATCTATTACTGGTTCCAAATTTTCTTGTCTACAATATTCTTCTATTTCATACCTTTGGCAATTTATCAATGGTCTTATAATATTTCCTCTTTTAGCTTCAATTCCTTTTAGTCCTGAAATTCCACATCCACGCATCAAATGCATTAAAATAGTTTCTACATTATCATTTTTATTATGTGCAACTGCTATTTTATTAGCTCCTGTTTGTTCAGCAATTTCATTGAAAAAGCCATATCTTGCCTTTCTACCAGCTTCTTCTGTCCCTATTTTATTAGTATTAACTATTTTTTTTATATCTATACTTTTTGAATAAAACTCTAATTGTCTTTTTTTGCAAAATTCTTTTACAAACTCCTCATCATCTTTAGCTTCTTCTCTAAGAAGATGGTTTACATGTGCTACTACTATATCAAATTTTGGCATTGGTTCCAGGTTTGAATGCCAAATTTTTGGCATTGGTTCCAGGTTTGAATGCCAATTTTTTTTGATATCGTTTAAAATATTTAATAGACATATAGAATCTGGTCCTCCAGATACCCCTATTACTATTTTATCATTATCTTCAATTAATTGATTTTCTAAGATTGTATCTACAACTTTTTTTTCTAATTCAGATTGACTCATCTAACTTCCCCCTATTTTGTACATAATTTTCTTATTGTTTCTCTACTTATTCCTAAAACATCTCCAATTATTTTATATGAAATACTATTTTCGATTTTCATTTTTAATATCAATTTCTTCAGTCTTTCTTTATCTTTTTTCAGTTCATTCCACATTATTTTATTTGTTTCTAAAAATTCTTTCACTATTTGTTGACATTGCAAATTTTTATCTATGTCATTTTCTTCAACTTCTATAAATGTAAATTCTTTATCTTCTATCTCTATATTATTATCTATCAAAAATTTTTTTCTTATTTCTAATTCTCTGTCTGTTGGATTGAAAAAAATATTATGGTTAAAACTAGAATAAGGATATTCTCCAGGAGTCTGACATATATTTGCTTTGACGGGATTATTGTGAATATATTTTATACAAGTTCGCAAATATCTTTCTGTACCTATTAGTTGCATTTTATATCTATCTCTGAATACATGCCCAACTCTTTCATATTTTTCGTTATAATATTTTGCATATCTCAAATTCACATCATGCATAAATTGACCTAAGAAATCTACATTTTCCTCATACATCAAAAAGTGTGAATGATTATTCATAATACAATAAGATAATATAATAACATCTATCTTTTCTTTCGTTTCCTTTATTATTTTTATGAATTTTTTAATATCTTTGTCTTTTGCAAATATTGCTTCCCTATTTACTCCTTGTACCATAATATGAAAAAAAGGAGTATTTACGTTTTTTTTGAGAATTCTTGCCATTGTTTCACCTTTCCTTTTCTATTGTTGCCCCCAAAAAATTCTTATAAATATCCCCTATTCTATTATTGCTCCCAAACCTGGAACCAGTCGGCATTCAAATCTTGGCATTCAAACCTGGAACCAATGCCAAAAATTTGGCATTCAAACCTGGAACCAATGCCAACCAATGCCAACTTGGAAGCAATGCCAATTAATCGTCAAATCGTTTTTCTAAATTAACAAATTTTGTATAACTTCCTAACCATAATAATTCTACTGTTCCTGTAGAACCACCTCTATGTTTTGCAAGAATTACTTCTGCAATGTCTTTTTTTTCGCTATCTTGATTATAATAATCATCACGATATAAAAACATGACAATATCTGCATCTTGCTCTATAGCTCCTGATTCTCTCAAATCTGAAAGCATGGGTCTATGGTCTGGTCTTTGTTCTACTGCTCTTGATAGCTGTGATAAAGCAATTACAGGCACATTCAACTCCTTTGCTAAAATTTTTAATGATCTACTAATTTCAGAAATTTCTTGTTCACGGCTACCATTCCTTTTGTTACTTCCTTGTACTAATTGCAAATAATCTATTACTACCATTCCTATATTTTTTTCTAGTTTCAACTTTCTACACTTTGCTCTAATTTCCATCATTGAAATTCCTGGTGTATCATCTATATATATTTCTGCATCAGATAATGGTCCGAATAGCACCAGCAAGTTTTGTCCAATCATCTTCATCTAATTTTCCTGTTCTTACCTTATTACTGTCTACCATTGCTTCACTGCATAAAATCCTGTTTACCATTTGTTCTTTTGACATTTCTAAACTAAAGATAACTACTGGTACCTTCGCTTTTACAGCTGCATTTGTTGCAATATTAAGTGCAAAAGCTGATTTTCCCATAGCCGGTCTTGCTGCAATTAAAATCAAGTCTGAGCCATGAAAACCTGCTGTTTTATAGTCTAATTGTGAAAATCCTGATGGAACACCTGTAATGTGTTGTTTTCGATTATATAATTCTTCTAATTGGGTAAAACTATCCACCAAAATGTCTTTAATAGGTGTATAACCTTTTTGATTTTTATTTTGCATTATATTAAAGATTTTTTTTTCTGCACTTTCCATTATGTCTTCAACATCTTCTGTTGGATCATAACCTAATTCGATGATTTCATTAGCTGTTTTTATTAAATTCCTTAATTCAGATTTTTCTTTTACTATATTTATATATTTAACAGCATTAGCAGTAGTAGGAACTTTATCTGGCAATTCTGCTAAATACTCTAACCCTCCTACTTGCTCAAATTTTCCCATAGCTTCTAGTTCAGATTTAACAGTAATTATATCTATCGGCTCTGCTCTATTATATAAGTTTAATATTGCTCCATATATTGCTCTATTATCCTCGCGATAAAAATCTTCTTGTTTTAATACTTCTATCGCTGAAATAACTGCATCTTTATCAGTAAGCATACTACCAATTACTGCCTGTTCAGCCTCTAAGTCATGAGGTGGTACTTTTCCTAATTCCATTTTTGCCTCCTCTTGTTTTTCAATTTTCTATTTTTATTCTGCTAAAACATCCACTCTCACTTTTCCAATAACTCCTTCGAAAAGTCTTATTTCTACAATTCTTTGTCCTAAAGTTTTAATAGTTTCTTTTAAATCTATTTTCTTTTTATCTATATTAATGTTATAATCCTTTTCCAATACATCTGCAATTTCTTTGGAAGATACTCCTCCAAATATTTTTCCATTTTCTCCTGCTTTTACTTTAATTCTTAAAGAAATTTTAGAAAGTTTTTCCGCAATTTTTAATGCTTCTTCTTTTTCTTGTTGCTTTTGATATTGTATAGATTGTTGTTTTGCTTTCCATTTACTAATATTTTCTTTATTAGCTTCCACAGCTAAATTTTTAGGGAATAAGAAATTACGTGCATATCCATCTGATGCCTCTATAACTTCATCTTTTCTTCCAACACCTTTAATATCTGCTTTTAAAATTACTTTCATTTACCTCAAACACCTTCCTTTTTTAGTTTAAATTGGCATTCAAACCTGGAACCAATGCCAAATTTTTGGCATTCAAACCTGGAACCAATGCCAACTAATTTTCGATTTCTGAAAAGTATTCATTAATCCTATTAATCAGTTCTTGTTTTGTTTCTTCTATTGTCATACCTTCGACTTGTGCTCCTGCTAAGGTGATATGTCCACCTCCACCTAATTTTTCTAAAATAATTTGCACATTGATATCTCCAATAGAACGTCCACTGATACAAATTTTATTGTCTAATTTTCCTAATACGAAAGAAGCCGTTATGTCACTGATTGTTAATAATTCATCTGCTGCTTTAGCACAAATAAGACTTGTGTCTTTTTCCTTTTTTGTATATATTGCTATGGCTATGGTGTCATTGACTATTTCTGCTTTTTTTACAATGTCTGCAATTTTATTAAAACTTGCTAAATCACTTTGGAACCATTTTTTTACACGAATGATATCTACTCCACATCTACGCAAATATGCTGCTGCTTCAAAAGTTCTTACACCTGTTTTAAAAGTAAAGTTTTTTGTGTCCATCATTATTCCAGCATATAAGCTTTCTGCTTCTAATGTTGTTAGTTCTACTTTTGTTTCTGCATATTGAATCAGTTCTGTTACTAATTCTGCTGCTGAAGATGCATATACCTCTTGAAATGTTAAAGTTGCTTTTTCAATAAAATCTGCACTTCTTCTATGATGATCTATTACTACGATTTTATCTGTTTCTTCCAATAATTCTGGTGCTTCTACATAAGTTGATTTATGTGTATCTACAATTACTAATAAAGCTTCTTTATCTATATTTTCTAGTGCTACTTCTTTACTAATTAAAATATCTTCGTATTCTTCTTCTTTTTCAAGCGATTTTTTGAAATTTTGTAAAGTAGTTGTATTATTACTATCAATAATATATGCATTTTTGTTAAGACTTTTTGCTAAACGATAAATTCCCATACTAGAGCCCATAGAGTCAATATCTGGATTAGTATGTCCCATTATCATTACTTTACTTGCATCTTTTATTAAGTTTTCTAAAGCATGTGCAACAATTCTAGCTTTTACTTTTGTTCTTTTTTCTACTTCTTGTGCTCTTCCTCCAAAGAATTTATATATTTCATTTTCACGAATAACAGCTTGATCTCCACCACGTCCTAATACAATATCCATGGCTACTTGTGCGGATTTGTATTTTTCTTTATCTGTTGTTCCTTCATTTGATACTGCAATACTTAAAGTAAATTGTACATTTTCTTTAGTTGTAATTTCTTTTATTTTATCTAAAATACTAAATTTATCTTCTTTTACATTTTCTAAGTATCTTTGTTCAAATAAGTATATATATCTATCTCTATCAGATTTTATTAAAATACCATTTGTTTGATTTGTCCATTCATAAATATATTTATCAATTTGTGCAATAACCTGTGGTCTTTCTTCACTTTCTAGTTGTAACATTGTTTCTTCGTAATTATCTACCATTAAAATAGATACACAAGATTTTGAATCTTTATATTCTTTCTGTAATTTTTGATTTTCTGTTTCATTTAAAAAATATAAAATAATCGTATATTCTGTTTCTTTCCTTTTGTCTTTATTTTTAGAATGAACAAACTTTCCAAGAACTTTATAATAATTTTTGCCAATCTCTAATTGCTTTACAATATCTTTATCAGTTTTATCTTTTCTATTTTTGATTTCATTTGTTATATCAATTAATAAATCATTAATATAATTATTAATATCAATATTTGCAAATTCTGAAATAAATTTACTACTTTTCCATATTACATTTCCGTTTGTTTCCAATATAATCAAAGGAAATGGTGAATTTATTAAACTACTTTTAGCTGCAGTATCAACTGTTAAAGTTAAATCTTGTAAAGTTTCTGATATTTCACTTTTTCTTTTTTTATTTGCATAATATGTATAAGCCATTACCAAAATGAATACAATAATAGATGGTAATATCATATTATAGTTTTCTATACAAATAATAATCATTAATATTAAAATAATCCCTAAATATATTTTAGTTCTTGAAATTATATTTTCAAAAACCTTTCTATTGTTATTTTGCATGTGTATTCTCCTTACATTTATTCTATTATATTTTACTAACAAAAGTACTTTTTGTCAAGATTGCCATTACTTTACATAAACTCATATTGTTAGTTAATTATTTTTGCTTATCATTACTTGAAAATATTTATATCTTATATATTTCCTAGAAAAGTATTATATCGTTACACCTAAACTATATTTTACTAAATAACATTAATTTTTAATCATTACTATAATATCTATTATTTTACATACATTTTAACATTTTATTATTCTCAAAACATAAAAAATTACTAACAAAACTATATCATTTTATTGATATTGATTTCGTTAGTAATTTTTTTATATGCTAGAAATATTCTTTTATTGTTTTGCTGTTTATTATATATAATTATCTACTTCTAATTTTTCTATAATTCTCTCGAATACAATGTAGTTCTTATTATATAATTATTATTTAAAGTATTATAAGCTGTCATATAATGGAAAGTCATTTGCGTATGTTTCTTGTCATAATATAATCCGGTTCTACCACCCATACGTACCATATATTGACCCTTACATCCAAACTTACCTTTTTTCCAAGAATATTTAACAGCATAATTTCCTGACGAAACTGCATAATTACCAGTTGCTCTAATATATCCAGATGTATTTACTACTATATAACAATTAGCAACATTTAAGCTTATTGCAAAATCACCTGCTGAGTTAGTTGCAAATATATTTGAATTTCCCTGAATATCTACTTTTCCAGGTCTACCATTTCTATGAATTGCGGGTCCTGCATAAGGTCCTGCATATACATGTGCACTATTAACTGTAAGAGTTGCTGTACTTCCTTCTAAGAAAACAGTTGCGTTATTTGAACCAGCTCCGTCAGTACCACTCGCATTTCTTGAACCATTTCCTATTCTAGAATTACTATTAATAGTAACATTTCCATTACCTTGTATGTAAATTGCACTCTTATCTTTAACATCTACGAATACCCATGTATTGCTAACTGTTACTGCACCTGATGCCCCTGGTCCTGTTCCTATTACTGCTCTACCAGTAGAACACAAATATGAGTTTTTAGCATTAAGAGTTCCTTTACTATTATCATACATATATATTGCACCAGCTTTACTCTTTATTATAGCACTTCCATCAGTAACAATATTACCACCTTGACTAATTACGGCATTAGCATCTGCTGTACAGTTAAGAGTTCCTGAACCTTGTATAGTTAAAGTTCCACCTGTAGTAACAATACTACCATTTCTCTCTAATGTCTTTCCATTTAAGTTGATTTTGATTGTTTTATCAGTACTTGCTGCTGAATTATCAGTTTGAGTATTTAATACTGTAATAGTTCCTCCTCCTTTATCTCCACCACTAGAAGTAGCTCCATTAATAGCATTTTGCAATGTATAATAATAAGTTGTTTTATTAGATTTCACCGTACTGTAATTTGCTGTTTGTGTAGTTAAACGTACTATATTACTATTAACACTTGTTGAAACTCCATTCAATGTTGCTGTTACCTTACAATAAATATATCTACCATTTAATCCTGAATCAGCAGTACCTGAATAAGTTGTTGTTTCAGAAGCTTCTTTCCAGTTAGATGCACTACTAGAATTTGCACTATAATACCATTGATATGTTATTTGGGCACCACTTGAAGCAGATGCACTAATCGAAAATGTAAATGTATTTCCATTAACTGCTGTCTGATTTGTTGGTTGTCTTGTTATACTTAAGGTAAGTACCCTCAATAAAGCTCTTGAACTTGTTGCTGTTGTCGTTGTACTTCCTATTTTTGAAGTTACCACACAATAATAATATCTGTTATCTACACTAGTAGTTCCTTTTATTGTATAACTTGTTTCTGTTGCACCACTTATTTCAGTTGCACCTGATGTACTATTAGTTGTATTATAATACCACTGATATGATAATACTCCTGTTCCTGTTGCTGCAACTGTGAAAGTTGCATTATTATCTACTAATACTGTTCTATTTGCAGGATTTGTAGTTATTGTAACTGTAGGGTTACTAACAACAAATGCATTAGAAACTTGTGTTGTTTCATTATTAGCATTATCTTTAGCTTTTACCCATGCATAATAACTTCCTACTCCACAATCTGTTTTACTTACTGTTTCACCACTTGAGAATGATGTCCATCCATCAGATGGTGCTGATGTTGCACTATTAGACCATGCATATTGTAAAGAATTTGTATTTAATCCAGAGCCACCACTATCAGTAACTGTAATGGTTGTTTTAATTGTTGCATTTCCATTAGATGCTACTGTAAAACTATTTCCACCATTTGGGTTATAGGTTACTGTTGGTGCTATTGAATCTTTAATAGTAATTGTATTACTTCCTGATGCATCTGTATAATTACCATTTGTTATATGAACATACCAATAAACAGTTGTTGTACCATAATCACTTCTTGTTGGTTTTATTGTTGTACCACTTGTGTAGTTAGAACTTGTTAAAGAGGTTGATGTACTATAATAAATCGTATATCCACTTGTCGGTTCACTTACTGTTAATGTAATAGTATGACTAGCTCCATCATAATTTCCACTATAACTTGATGATGATACATTACTTGCTTTTTTATTAATTGTATATGCTCTTGTTGTATTTATTAAAGTATAATTTGAAGTTCTCTCTTGTCCTCCTGTTACACTTTCCAATTTAGCTGTTGAAGTATAACTTCCTGCATTAACTTCTGCTGTTCTTGTAATATTTAATGTTTCTCCTGTTACTCCACTATTTGCACTTGCACTTGGTGCTTGAGCTGAACCATTATATACAAAGCTTGTTGTTTCTCCCCATGTTACTGATACTTCTTTTGCATTAATCTTCCATGTTATCTCTCTTGCTCCTGTTGTTCCATCACTCCATGCATAATTTGATGTTGGTGTTGCTATTGCTGTATAAGTTCCTGCATCTATTGCTGATTGCGTTCCACTCCAACTTACATTATTTCCACTTACTCCTGTTTGTTCTGTACCATTATATGTTTTATTAGAAAATGCTGTTGTTGCTGTTTTTGATCTTGTTATACTATATACTCTTGTTGTATTTGTTAAAGTATAATTTGAAGTTCTCGCTTGTCCTCCTGTTACACTTTCCAATTTAGCTGTTGAAGTATAACTTCCTGCATTAATTTCTGTTGTTCTTGTAATATTTAATGTTTCTCCTGTTACTCCACTATTTGCACTTGCACTTGGTGCTTGAGCTGAACCATTATATACAAAGCTTGTTGTTTCTCCCCATGTTACTGATACTTCTTTTGCATTAATCTTCCATGTTATCTCTCTTGCTCCTGTTGTTCCATCACTCCATGCATAATTTGATGTTGGTGTTGCTATTGCTGTATAAGTTCCTGCATCTATTGCTGATTGCGTTCCACTCCATGTTACTTGACTTCCTGTTACTCCTGTTTGTGTTGCACCATTATATGTTTTGTTTGCTGCCGATGCTGTTGCTGTTTTTGCTCTTGCTATTGTAAATTGCTTTGTATTTCCTGTTAATGTATAGTTTGATGCTTTTCCTCTTCCTCCACTTACACTTGATATACTTGCTGTTGATGTATAAGTTCCTACATTTGTTTCAGTTGTTCTTGTAACTTTAATTGTTTCTCCACTTACTCCACTTGTTGCACTTGCACTTGGTGCTTGAGCTGAACCATTATATACAAAGCTTGTTGTTTCTCCCCATGTTACTGATACTTCTTTTACATTAATTGTCCATTTGAATGTTAATGCATTTGTTGTTCCATCTGACCATTGATAATTACTACTATCTTTTAAGCTTACTGTTGCTGTGTAACTTCCTGCATCTATTCCTGTATTTCCACTTACATTCATTTTTCCACTGTCTATTCCGTTTAAAGTTAATGTTTGTTGTTTTCCATTATATGTGTAAGTTCCAGAAGCTGTTGGTTTATTTAAGCTTATTTTTGTTACTGTTGCACTTCCATTATTTGTACTGTCTGTAATATCA
>CALXME010000026.1 GCA_944389395.1 uncultured Clostridia bacterium
TGGCATTGGTTCCAGGTATGGATGCCAAATTTTTAACAAAAATTTGGCATCCATACCTGGAACCAATGCCAACCCAAACCTGGAACCAATGCCAACCTAAGAGAAATAAAATAAGAGGTGGCAAAAGAAAATGGAAAAAAAGCAAGCAAAAGAAAGAATCGAAGAATTAAGAAAAAAAACAGAATATTATGCAAATAAATATTATGATGAAGATAAACCAGAAATATCTGATTTTGAATATGATATGTTAATGGTAGAACTACGCAATTTAGAAAAAGAATTTCCAGAATTCAAATCCAAAGAATCCTTAACCCAAAAAGTAGGAGGACATGTAAAAGAAGGTTTCCAAAAAGTAACACATGAAGTACCATTACAAAGTTTGCAAGATGTATTTAGTATAGAAGAAGTAGAAGAATTTGATACTAGGATGAAACAAAAAGCAAAAGAAAATAAAATAGAAAAAGTAACTTATGTGGTAGAAACCAAAATTGATGGACTTTCAGCAGCATTAGAATATAAAAATGGTAAATTTGTAAGAGGAGCAACACGAGGAAATGGATTGGTTGGAGAAGATATTACTGAAAATTTAAAAACTATAAAAACAATACCAATGGAATTAAAAGATAAAATAAATCTTACAGTGAGAGGAGAAGTTTTTATTGGAAAAAAAGACTTCGAAAAAATGAACCAAGAAAGAGAAGAAAATGAAGAAGAATTATTTGCAAATGCTAGAAATGCTGCAGCTGGCTCTTTAAGACAATTAGATAGCTCTATTACAGCTTCTAGACCATTAGACATTTACATTTTCAATGTACAAAAAATAGAAGGAAAAGAATTTAATTCTCATTTTGAAGAACTAGAATATTTGGATAAATTAGGATTTAATGTTAATCCTGTACGTATTCCATGTCATAACATGCAAGAAGTTAAAAAAGCAATTGAAAAAATAGGAGAAGATAGAGAAAACTTAAGCTTTGGAATTGATGGAGCAGTTGTCAAAATTGACAATTTAAAATTTAGAGAAATTTTAGGAACTACAGCCAAAACACCAAGATGGGCAGTAGCATACAAATATCCACCAGAGAAAAAAGAAACCATTTTAAAAGATATTATCTGCCAAGTAGGAAGAACAGGAGTAATCACCCCAATGGCAGTTTTAGAACCAGTAAAAGTGGCAGGTTCTACCATTTCCAAAACAACATTGCATAATGAAGATTTTATTAAAGAAAAGGACCTAAAAATTGGAGATACAGTTGTTATTCAAAAAGCAGGAGATGTAATACCAGAAATTGTAGAAGTAAAAAAAGAAAAAAGAACAGGAAATGAAAAAGAATTTGAAATGCCAAAACAATGTCCTGTATGTGGAGCAAAAACAGTAAGAGAAGAAGGAGAAGCGGCGATTCGTTGTACAGGAATAGAATGTCCAGCAAAACTATTTAGAAATTTAGTACATTTTGTTTCCAGAGAAGCCATGAATATAGATGGCTTAGGAGAAAACATTATTCAACAATTATTAGATAAAAAACTAATTGAAAACATTGCAGATATTTATACTTTAACATTTGAAGAAATTGCTTCACTTAAGAAAAATGGAAAAAAATTTGCTCAAAATTTGATAGATAGTATTAATAAAAGTAAAGAAAATGATTTATATCATTTATTAACAGCTTTAGGCATTAGACATGTGGGTGTAAAAGCATCCAAATTATTGGCAAAAAAATATAAAACAATGGACAATTTAATGCAAGCATCTTTAGAAGAATTAAGTGAAATTAAAGACATTGGAGAAATTATGGCAAAAAGTATCGAAGAATTCTTTAGACAAGAACAAACACAAGATTTAATACAAAAACTAAAAGTTGCAGGTGTTAATATGAACTATTTGGAAGAAGCTGGAGAAGATGAACGCTTTGAAGGAAAGACATTTGTTCTAACAGGAAGTTTAGAAAAATATACAAGAGGAGAAGCTTCTAATATCATTGAAAAATTAGGAGGAAAAACTTCAGGAACAGTTTCTAAAAAAACAGATTATGTACTAGCTGGTGAAGATGCAGGTAGCAAGTTGACAAAAGCACAAAATTTAGGAGTAACGATTATATCGGAAACGGAATTTGAAGAAATGATAAAATAAAAAAGGTTGAAAAACAATATAATTTTTTCCAATCAGAATTGTGCCTTAAGAAAGGAATGAGAAAAAATATGGAAAACTATTCTTTTGAAATGATGTGGGAAGACCTAAAAGATGGATATCAAATCTATTATACTTATGTAGGAAACAGATATGTATTATTTAAAACAGCAGAAAATTGTTATACACAAAAATTATTATCAGACCACCCTAAAAATCCACAACCTAAAATGTTAATGCTAACATTAAAAAGAGTAAAAGAAATGTTTCCTGATATGGAAAATATTGAGTATAAGATAGGAATAGCTGATATAGAATCATAAATTTAATTTAGGTAACAATAAATAAGGAGTAAAAAAGATGGCAATAATCATAGATGGAAAAGAAGTAGCAAAAAAGACAAGAGAAAAACTAAAAAAACAATGTGAAGAATTAAAAAAACAAAGAATAGAACCAAAATTTGCAGTAATATTAGTAGGAGATAATCCAGCATCAAAAGTATATGTAAAAAATAAAAGTAAAGCAGCACAAGAAGTAGGAATACTATTTGAAGAATATATGCTTGATGCTGAAATAGAACAAAAAGAACTAATAAAACTAATCCAAGAACTAAATCGTCGAAAAGACATTCATGGAATATTATTACAAAGTCCTATTCCAGAACATTTAGACATCAATGAAGCATTTAGAACAATTGCAGTAGAAAAAGACATAGATGGATTTCATCCAACTAATATAGGAAAGTTAGTATTAGGACAAAACACATTTATTTCCTGCACACCTTATGGAATTATGAAAATGCTAGAAGAATATCAAATATCACTAGAAGGAAAAAATGTAGTAATTATTGGAAGAAGTAATATTGTAGGAAAACCATTATGCCAATGTTGCTTAAATAAAAATGCAACAGTTACTATCTGCCATTCCAAAACAAAAGAATTAATAAACCATACAAAAAAAGCAGATGTTATCATGGTAGCAATAGGAAAACCAAAATTCCTAACAAAAGATATGGTAAAAGAAGGGGCAGTAGTGATAGATGTGGGAATCAATCGAACAGAAGAAGGAAAACTAGTAGGAGATGTGGACTTTGAAGAAGTAGAAAAAATAGCAAGCTATATAACACCAGTTCCAGGGGGCGTAGGACCGATGACAATAGCAATGCTAATGAATAATGTTATCAAAGCAGCAAAACAAATCAATCATAAATAAATAGAAAAATAATAAGAATGGGGGCTTATTCAAAAAAAGCCTCTTTTTGTTTTTTTAATATTCAAATAAAGAAAGGATGATTAAAATAAAAAATGTAAAATATTGGGTTTGGCTAAGTTTATTAAAAGGAATAGGGAGTAAAAAATGTTTAACATTATTAGAAAAATATCAAACACCTGAAAAAATATATCATTTAACAAAAGAAGAACTAGTAAATGTAAAAGGAATAGGAGAAACTACAGCAGATATCATTAGTTCTCAAGTAACAAAGCAAAAAATAGACAGGCATTTGCAGTATTTAGAAAAAAATCAAATAGAAGTTATCCACATACAAGACAAAAGTTATCCACCATTATTAAAAGAAATTTACGACCCACCAATTGTAATATATTTAAAAGGAAATAAAAAAATACTAAAAGAAAAATCTTTAGCTATTGTAGGTTGTAGAGATGCCACAGATTATGGAAAAAGAGCTGCAAAATATTTTGCATATCAACTAGCAAAACAGGGTATACATATAGTAAGTGGTTTAGCAAAAGGTGTGGATAGTTATGCACATATAGGAACAATAATGGCTAAAAATGTGGATAGTTATCCACAAAAAGAAAAATTATCCACAATTGGGAAAACAATTGCAGTATTAGGTTGTGGATTAGATACCATTTATCCACAAGAAAACAAAAAACTGGCTAATCAAATTATAGAAACAGGTGGAGCCATTATAACAGAATATCCTTTAGGAACAAAACCAGAAAAAAATAATTTCCCTGCGAGAAATAGAATCATAAGCGGACTAAGTAAAGGTGTATTAGTAATAGAAGCAAAAGAAAGAAGCGGAAGTTTAATAACCGTAGATTTTGCACTAGAGCAAGGAAGAGATGTATATGCAGTACCAGGAAATATTAACTCTATAAATTCTATAGGAACAAATGAATTAATCAAACAAGGAGCTAAAATGGTAACACATTACTCAGAGATAGAAATTTGGCATTAGTTCCAGGTTTGAATGCCAAAAAATTGGCATTGGTTCCAGGTTTGGATGCCAACTTTAAAGAAAAAAGGTTTGAAAATTTCTTTTCAAACCATAAAACTTAATTTATTTTAACACATTTTTTAGGAAAAAGCAAATAGATAAAAATGCAAATGAAAGAGAAATTAATAAGAAAAAAAGAGATTAAGATATATTAAAAGAGGAAAAACAATAAATTAGAATAAAAAAGAATTTGTAAAGAAAAATAAGATGTGCTAAAATATAAATAACTTAAGAGAAATAAGTAAAAATAAGAAAATTAAATAAGTTATTAATTTACCCTGCATAGTGCGTATAGGCAGAATTTTTAGAACCAACACACGATAAGAGGGGCCAAATCTCAAAATATGGCGTGCATGCTCACCATTTGGATTGTGAGAAGCCCATGAGTATTTTGGTAGGCACCCACCTGTTTTTAGGAGCAGGTCCTTAAAAATTCACAGAGCTGACGGCTAAGGCGGGGCTTTTTTTGTTTTGTATTAATTTAATATTATAAAAATTTTAAAATGCTATAGATAAACATACAAACAAAAAGGCAGAATTGATAATTGCTATAATTATGCAACAATTAAAAGTTATTCAAGTAATAATAAAATGGCTATCCAACATTTTAAATTAAAAAATCTTGCCAAAATAAAAAAACAAATGGTATAATTAGAAAATAAAAAGTAAAATAAAAAAATTTAAATTTATAACAAATTAATTTCGATATGTTATAATAAAATATAAACAAATTATATATGATTAAGTAATTTTTATAATATAGAACGGAGAAGAGATGAGAAAAATTGTTTTCGATTTTAAAGAAACAAAACAAGATAAAATTCATACACAAGATAACAATATAGATAACCATACAATTCAAAAAGATATTATAGAAGAGATGTTTGATTATATAAATAATGTTATGGGAGATGAAAATTACGGTATTGGCTTACATTCAATACAAGGTGAAAATACAGAAGATATTTTAAATAGTATTATGCAAAATGGATTAGAAATAGAAGAAAGAAAAAAGATACTTTCAACTGTTAGTTCATTTGGTACACGTACAAAAATAAGTCAAGGACATTTAAAACAGCGAATAATGCAATATTCTTATGGCAGACAAGGTAATACTAAAAACAATGTAATTGTTCTTGTACCATCAACGATTTCAAATAGTCAAGGTAAGCAAATTTATCTAGGATTTCCACCATATGATACAGAATGTCATGGTAATGATTTCAGAATATCTTGTGTTTTAGATACATTATGTGCAAGTGAAGAAAGCAAAGGAAAAATTCCATCGGAATTTATATTAGGATATTATACTAGTAGCGGTGAAGGAATAAGGTTTGTAAAAAATTCTAACTATTTTAAATTTTTATCTAAAGAACAAAAAGATGAATTTTTCAGAAATACAGAAAGCAGATTACAAGGAAAATATAAAAAAATAAGTGATGCTGTAATAATAGAAGATATACAAACATTAGAAGAGATGAGTCAAAAAGAGCAATCAGAGATTGAAATAAAAATAAAAGAAGGAACAAGAAATAATATTTTAGAAAAAGGACTTAATAATCAACTAGCAGAAACTTTAAGTAGAGCTTCTGTTCAAATAAAACAGGATGATTCTGCTACACAAGCACTTGGATATGTTGAAAGAAAAATAGATAAAGAACAACCAACAATACAAGCAACAGGAAATAAAAAACGAAAAATTTTATTAGATGCGTATCAAGATGTCAAATTATCAGATTTAAGTAATGCTAAAGAAACATTAAGAGAAGGAATTGAGCAACCAGAAAAAAATCATAAAGGAAAAGAAATATGAATATAAAAACTAAAGAAATTTATTCAGAAGTATATCAATTACTGAATTTATTAGGAAATGAATATATTGATAAATTACCAAAAAGTTTATTTAATATGCTAAGAGAAAAAAGAAATATTAATTATGAACCTAAATATACAGAGGATTTACCATTAAATAAACAAAATATAAAAAAGGAAACATTATCAATAATTGCATTATTACATTTGAACTATTGGTGTAAAAACGAAAATGAGAAAAATGAATTAAAACAAATTTTTAAAAATAATGAAGATAATTATCAAAATGAACTTAGAGAAAAGTACAATCCAGATAATATTTTTAAAAAGCATATTCAAGAAAATATTGTTAAAAATGAAGTTAGTTTAGTAGAATATAAAGAATCTATATTTAAAAGATTGATTAATAAAATTAAAAGTATTTTTATATAAATTAATGTCATATAATTATAAAAATTATATGACATTAAAGCATTTTTAATTATTTTTAAATAAGTAAGTTCATTTTTTTATTAATCTTAAAATATAGAGATTTTATAAAAAATATGATAAAATACTAAAAAAAAGAAGGTGTGAAATATGACAATAAAACAAGCCATAGAAAAAGCAATAGTAAACTTCAAATTAGAAAAAATAGAAAGTCCTAACTTAAAAGCAAGGATGTTAATGCAATATGTGCTAAAAAAGCCAAGAGAATACATAATGGTCTATGATAATAAAGCATTAACACCAAATCAAGAAAAAGAATACATAAAATATATGACATATATACAAAATGGAATACCAATAGAACATATTACACACCAAAGAGAATTTATGAAATTAAACTTCTATGTAGATGAAAATGTATTAATACCAAGACCAGATACGGAAATCTTAGTAGAAGAAGTAATAAAATTAGCATCAAAACCTAGAATATACAATGAAAACGCAAAATTCGTACCAGAATTACAAGCAAAATTTTTAGACTTATGCACAGGAAGTGGAGCAATAGCAGTATCATTAGCAAAATATATAGAAAACTGTGAAATAACAGCGACAGATATAAGCCATAAAGCCATAGAAATAGCAAAAACAAATGCCAAAAACAATCAAGTTGAAAATAAAATAACATTTATACAAAGTAATTTATTCGAAAATTTAGTAGAAGAAAAATATGATATCATAATCTCTAATCCACCATATATAAAAAGAAAAATATTAAAAACACTAGATAAAGAAGTCCAAAAAGAGCCACAAATAGCTTTAGATGGGGGAGAAGATGGATTAGACTTTTATAGAAAAATCATAAAAGAAGCATATAAATACTTAAAATATGAAGGATATCTTTGTTTAGAAATTGGTTATGACCAAAAAGAAGAAGTAATTAATCTAATAGAAAAAGAAAAAAAATATATAGATACATATTGTATTAAAGATTTATGTGATAAAGATAGAGTAATAATAACAAAGGTTGGTGGATAAATTGTCATTTTCATCAGATATAAAACAAGAATTAAATAAAAATAGTAATTTAGCAAATAAACAAATAGTAAAACAAGAACTACTAGGATATTTAAAATCAGGAAATACAAGCGTAGGAAAAGATAAGAAAATAAAATTTTCAACTGAAAGTGATTATAATATAAACAGATTTTCAAAACTATTAACAAATCTTGATATAAATCACAAAATAGATATATCAGGAAAAACCTTTTTCATAACAATAAAAAACAAAGAAATAGGAGATAAAATAGACCAAATAGGACAAAAAGAAGAAGAAAAAAGAGCCTTTATCAGAGGCTTATTTATGGGGGCAGGTTCTATAAACAATCCTGAAAACAAATATCATTTAGAAATAATACTTGCAAATTCAGAAGATTTAGAAATTGTAAAAAAAATATTAGATGAGTTAGGAATTAATATAAAAACATTAAAAACAGAAAATAAAACTTCACTATATCTAAAAGAAGGAGAAGAAATTTCAAAATTTCTAGCATTAATTGGTGCTAATAAAGCAGTCATGAAATTTGAAGATATAAGAATACAACGAGAAATGAGAGGAAAAGTAAATAGATTAGTAAATTGTGAAGCAGCAAATTTAAACAAAACAATAAACGCATCAATAGAACAAATCGGAGCAATACAAAAATTAAAGCAAACAGGAAAATTTAATCAATTAGAAGATAACTTAAAAGAAATAGCAAATTTAAGATTAGAAAATCCAGAAATGTCACTAATAGAATTAGGAAAATTATTAAAAAATCCAATAGGAAAATCAGGCGTAAATTATCGCCTAAAAAAAATAGTAGAACTAGCAAATGAAATATAGGGGGATATTGTGGAAAAAAAAGAATTAGGAATCTATATCCATATTCCATTTTGTATAAAAAAATGTAATTATTGTGATTTTATATCGTTTCCATATCAAGAAAATATTGATATAGTTGAGATGTATATAAATACAATTATAGAAGAAATAGACTTATATGAATTTAAAGATTTCAATATTACAACAATATATATAGGAGGAGGAACACCTTCGGTTATATGTAGTAAATATATAGAAAAAATATTAAGTAAAATAAAAAGCAAAATAGAAAAAAATAAAAATTCAACAAAATGGGAAGATATAGAAATTACCATAGAAATAAATCCTGGAACAGTAAATGAAATAAAATTAGAAACATATTACAAAATAGGGATTAACAGATTAAGCATAGGATTACAAACTACAAATGAGAAACTCTTAAAAGAAATAGGAAGAATACACAATTATGAAGATTTCTTAAATGCTTATAAAACGGCAAGAAAAGTAGGATTCAAAAATTGTAATGTAGATTTAATGATAGGACTTCCAAATCAAACAATACAAGATATAAAAAATAGTTTAGAAAAAATAATAGATTTAAATCCTAGCCATATAAGTACATATTCTTTAATTATAGAAGAAGGAACTCCTATTGCTAAAAGACTAGGAGAGGGAGAATTAGAATTACCAGATGAAGAAACAGAAAGACAGATGTATTGGTATGTGAAAAATACTTTGGAATTGAATGGATATAAGCATTACGAAATATCTAATTTTGCTAAGCTAGGAAAAGAGTCTAAACATAATTTGAACTGTTGGAAACAAAAAGAATATATAGGACTAGGTTTGAATGCTTCCTCATATTTAGATAATAAAAGATATTGTAATATTAAAGATATAAAAAAATATATAGAACAAAAAGGAAAAGAAAAAATAGTTTTGGAGGAACAAACTTTAGAAGAAGCAAAAAAAGAATATATGTTATTAGGTTTAAGAATGATAAATGGTGTTAATATTGCAAAATTTAAACAAAAATATGGAGAAAATCCGATATTTTTATATAAAAATGAATTAGATAAATTAGTAAAACAAGGATTATTAGTTATACAAGGTGATAACATAAGATTAACCAATAAAGGTTTAGATTTTGCAAATCTCGTATGGGAAGATTTTGTATAAAAAATTAAAAAATGCTTGACAAATCAAGAATAAATATGATATTATATAATACGTTACAAGAAGAAGTCATACTTCTCACCTTATCGAAAACGAATAAGGTTAGAAATAAAATAAACACAAAAAGGATGTTTTTTTATGAAATGATTGACTTGTAACAAAAGTCAATTTTTTTATTGGAGGTGTTTTATATAAAACAAGAATTACCAATCAACAGACAAATTAGAGCAAAAGAAGTTCAACTAATAGGAGATAATGGAGAAAAAAAAGGAGTAGTATCACTAGAACAAGCATTAGAAGAAGCAGAAAATAAAAATTTAGACTTAGTATTAGTAGCTCCAAATGCAAATCCGCCAGTTTGCAAAATCATGAATTACGGAAAATACAAATTTGAACAAGCTAAAAAAGAAAAAGAAGCAAAGAAAAAACAAAAAGTATTAGAAGTAAAAGAAATAAGAGTAACTCCTAATATTGAAGAACATGACTTTGGATTTAAATCTAAAAATGCAAGAAAATTTATCGAAGACGGAAATAAGGTAAAAATAACAGTTAGATTTAGAGGAAGAGAAGTCAATAATGCAAAAGCAGGAGAAGCTGTATTAGAAAAATTTATAAAAGCTCTAGAAGAAGTGGCTGTTGTAGAAAAACAACCTAAATTAGAAGGTAGAAATATGTTTACAATTTTAGCTAAAAAAACAGCTAATTAACAGCTGAAAAATATAAAAAACGAAAGGAGATATCATCATGCCAAAATTAAAAACAAACAAAGCTGCAAAGAAAAGATATTCTTTAACAGCAACAGGAAAAGTAAAAAGAACAAAATCAAACAGAAGACATTTATTAGCAAATAAAACAAAAAGACAAAAAAAATCAGGAAAAATTCAAGATGCTTATGCTAGCAAATCTTGTGAAAACACAATTAAAAAATTATTACCTTATGGTAATTAATCAAAATTAAAAATTAAGGAAGGTGAAATAGATGGCAAGAGTAAAAACAGCAAGAACAACAAGAGCAAGACATAAAAAAATATTAAAACAAGCAAAAGGATATTATGGTGCAAAACACTATAGATTTAGAAATGCAAACCAAGCAGTAATGAAATCTTTATCTTACGCATATGTAGGAAGAAAAGACAAAAAAAGTAATTTTAGAAAACTATGGATAGCAAGAATCAATGCAGCAGCTAGAATGAATGGAACAACATATAGTAAAATGATTGCAGGATTAAAAAAAGCAAATGTTACAATTAATAGAAAAATGTTAGCTGACATTGCTATCACAGACCCAAAAGCTTTTACAGAAATTGCTGAAATAGCAAAAAATGCATAAAAAGAGAGATAGAAAGAACGCTAATTTTGGCGTTTTTTTTAACTTGCCAAGGAAAATGTTCCTTTTTGGCAGTTTTTTTAAATTTATAATTAAAATTTGATATATTAATATTGTTAGTAATAGGAGAAAAAATGATAAGATACCAACCAAATCCAAAAATAGGATTAAACAAAGAACAAGTAGAGAAAAGAAAACAAGAAGATTTATGGAATAAAGATACAAGTGTACCAACCAAAAGTATCAAAAGAATTTTATATGATAATTTTTTTACATTATTTAACTTTTTAAACTTATTTTTAGCAATAGCCATTTTTATAACAGGTTCCTATAAAAATATGCTATTTCTATTTATTGTTATTTTTAATACTGCAATTAGTACTATACAAGAAATTCATTCCAAAAGAATTGTAGATAAATTGTCAGTAATGGCAAGCAGTAAAGTAAAAGTAATAAGAGAAGGAAAAAAAGAAGAAAGAGCTATTCATGAGATTGTTTTAGATGACATTATTGAATTTCATACAGGAAATCAAATACCAACAGATAGTATTTTGCTAGAAGGAGAGGTATTAGTAAATGAATCTTTTATTACAGGAGAACCAGACACAATCGAGAAAAAAGCAGGGGACATGCTTATGTCTGGAAGTTATATTGTTAGTGGAAAATGTGTTGCTAAAGTAGAGCATATAGGGGAAGATAATTTTACTTCTCAAATTTCCAGTGGGGCAAAATATGTAAAAAAGATAAATTCAGAAATCATGTCATCTCTTCAAAAAATTATTAAGATTTTAACTTTTATTATTATACCAGTAGGTTTAGCATTATTTTATTCACAATTCAATGTACAAGGAGCAACTTGGCAAACAGCAGTAGTAAAAACTGTTGCAGCAGTAATTGGAATGATACCAGAAGGACTAGTGTTATTAACAAGTACTGTTTTAGCTGTGAGTGTTATTAGATTATCACGCTCTAAAGTATTAGTACAAGAGTTATACTGTATTGAAACATTGGCAAGAGTTGATACACTTTGTTTAGACAAAACAGGAACTTTAACAGAAGGAAATATGGAAGTAAGAAAATATATTCCTTTAGATAAAAACAAAGAAAAAATGGCAAATATATTAGCAAATATTGCAAAAGCTTCAGAAGACGAAAATAGTACAATAGAAGCAATTCGAAATAGTTTTACAAACATAGAACAGGAATTTCAAGCTATTAAAAAAGTTGCCTTTTCTTCTAAAACAAAATGGTCTGGAATTCAATTTAAAGAACAAGGAACATATATCATAGGTGCTCCAGAAATAGTATTAAAAGAAAATTATAAAAGATATGAAAAAGAAATACAAGAATATTCAAAAGATTATAGAGTATTAGTATTAGCACGAACTCAGGAAGAATTGCAAAAACAAGAATTACCACAAAAATTAGAATTAATGGGATATATTTTGATATTAGACAAAATTAGAAAAGAAGCGAAACAGACTTTAGAATATTTTAAAAAGCAAGGAGTAGATATCAAAATTATTTCAGGAGATAATCCTGTCACTGTTTCTAAAATAGCAAAACAAGTTGGAGTAAAAGACTTTGATAGTTATATAGATATGTCTACTGTACAAGAGGAAAAGATAGAAGAGATTGCAGAGCAATATACTATATTTGGTAGAGTATCACCTATGCAAAAAAAGCAATTAGTATTAGCTATGCAAAAACAAGGAAAAACAGTAGCAATGACAGGAGATGGAGTTAATGATGTACTTGCTTTAAAAACAGCAGATTGTAGTATTGCGATGGCAAACGGAAGTGATGCAACAAAAAGTGTATCACAATTAATTTTACTAGACTCTAATTTTGCATCTATGCCAAAAGTAGTTGCAGAAGGTAGAAGAACAATTAACAATATACAACGTTCTGCCTCACTATTTTTAGTAAAAACAATATATTCTACAATATTAGCATTTATGTTTTTAATAATGGGAGATAGTTACCCTTTTGTTCCAATACAATTAAGTCTAATTAGTGTGGTTACAATTGGAATTCCATCTTTTATCTTAGCATTAGAGCCTAATAAAGAAAAAATTCAAGGACATTTTATGCAAAATGTTATTGCAAAAGCAATTCCAACAGGATTAACAGTAGCTATTAATATTTTTGCAATTAATAGTTTACATGAATTGGGAATTATACCAACAGCCTATTATTCAAGTTTGTGTGTAATTTCAACAGGAATATGTGGAATTATTTTATTATTTACATTAGCAAAAACTAGGAAAAGTGAAGGAAGTAAATTACCATTTTCTATTTTTAGATTATCTCTTGTTGTTATTTTAACAATAATTTTTATACTTGGATTAACAGTGTTAGATGGATGGTTTAATATTGCACCTTTAGAGCCAATTTTTAAAATGATTGTTAGATTGATATTAATATCTATTATTAATTTTATTATATTAAGCTGGATAATGAAAAAAATATTAAAAAGTAAATAGGAAAAGTTGGTTCTGGGGGTTGGCATTGGTTCCGGGTTTGGATGTTGGCATTGGTTCCAGGTTTGGATGTGTTGGCATTGGTTCCAGGTATGGATGCCAAATTTTTGTTAAAAATTTGGCATCCATACCTGGAACCAATGCCAACACATCCAAACCTGGAACCAATGTCAACCCCTAGAATCAATGCCGAATTATTGCTTTTTCATTTTAGGTTTAGAAATAAGAGAAGCAATATATCCAAAAAATACAGCAGCAGCAATACCACCAGCAGCAGCTTTAACACCACCAGTAAAAGCGCCAATTAAACCATATTGTTCAACACCTTCAATAGCACCTTTAGCTAAATTAAATCCAAAGCCAGTAAGAGGAACAGTAGCGCCAGCACCAGCAAAATCAACTAAAAACTGATAAATCCCAAGACCACCTAAAATAGCACCAGTAGTAACAAAAATAACAAGAATCCTAGCAGGAGTTAATTTGGTTTTATCAATCAAAATTTGACCAATAATACAAATAATGCCACCAGTAATGAAACTCTTTAATAAAATCATCCAATCAAAAACATTTGCCCAATTAATATCCATTTTAATAATCCTTTCTTAAAAATACAATACTAAATTTCTATACTAATTGCATGAGCAATTCCAGGAATAGATTCACCTTGCTGAGAACTAGTAGAATTCATTAAAGCACCAGTAGCAATTAGTAGAATTTTTTTCAACTTTTTTTCTTTCAATTGTTTAAATAAATAACCAGAAAAAACAGTACCAGAACAAGCACAACCACTTCCACCTGAATGTGTATCTTGAGAATTTTTATCAAAAATCAAAACACCACAATCATCATAATTATTTTTAATATTAAATCCTTTAGATTTTGCAATATCAATTACAATATCTTTTCCAATAGAACCTAAATCTCCACTAATAATGGCATCATAGTAACTAGGACTTCTTCCTGTATCATTAAAATGAGTAATTAAAGTATCTATAAAAGCAGGTGCCATTGCAGAACCCATATTGTTAGCATCTTTAATTCCCATATCTATGATTTTTCCAGGTGTAATATATGTGATATAAGGACCTTGTCCGGAAGCAGAAAGAATTGTTGCACCACTACCAGTTACAGTCCATTGACTAGAGGGAGGTCTTTGATTTCCTAATTCCAAAGGAAAGCGAAATTGTTTTTCAGCACTACAAAAATGACTAGAAGTAGCACATAAAACATATTTAGCAAAACTTTCTATACAAATAGCACCTAAACTCATAGATTCAACAAAAGTAGAACATGCACCAAATACCCCAAAAAAAGGAATATTTAATTCTCGCAATCCAAAACTAGAAGAAATACATTGGTTTAATAAATCACCAGCAAACACACAATCAATATTAGAAGAAGCAATACCTGCTTTCGAAATAACAGTATTTACAGTTTCTTTTACGATTTTACTTTCTGCTTTTTCCCAAGTTTTTTCACCCCAAAATTCATCTTCTAATGTTTGGTCAAAATATTTTGCTAAAGGACCTTGAGCTTCTTTGGGACCTACAATGCTAGCACATTCTAATATAGTGGGTGGTGTATTAAATTTAATTGTTTGACTTCCTAACTTTTCCAAAAAAATCAACTCCTATCTTAATAATCAAAATTATACTAAAGTAACAGATTGAGTATGAAAAATCAAATAGATTATACCAACAATAATTGAAGCAGAAATACCAAAAACTAAAACAGGACCAGCTACAGTAAACATTTTTCCACCAACTCCCATAACATAACCTTCTGACTTATATTCCATTGCTGGAGAAACAATAGAATTCGCAAAACCGGTAATTGGAATTAATGAGCCGGCTCCAGCAAATTTTCCTATTTTATTAAACACATTAAGCCCAGTCAAAAATGCGGAAAGACCAATTAAAATAATGGAAACAATTGTACCTGAAAGTTGAGTATCAAATCCACGTTCTTTACATATATTAAGAATAACTTGTCCAATTGTACAAATAAGACCACCTACCCAAAAGGCATTAAAACAATTTTTTAAAATAGGAGAATTTGGGGATTTTTTATCCACATATTCTTGATAAGTTTGCTTTGATTCTAAAGGTTCCACTAAAAATCACCATCCTAACTATCTGCATTATCTTTACGATTTAAATCAACAGTAAAACTTAAGTCTAAATCTACAAAATATTCTGTAATTTTATCACCATTAATACTTGCTCTTTGGTCTAAAATTTTCACTTCTGATAAATAATCAATAGTTTTAGAAGTTTCTGCGATTGCTTTTACAATAGCATCTTTCCAAGAAACATTAGAATTACCAGTAATTAATAAATGCTTTTTTATTTCCATTTTTAATAACCTCCAAAAAATTTTTTTCAAAGATAGCTTTTCCTAAAGTTAGAAAAAATATACAGAATTAGTAGAATTTTTAATTGAAAAATGATAAAATTTTGTTAAAATAAAAGAAGGAGCAAAAAAATGATAGATAAACCAAGACAAATTGCACTAACTGTTTTATATAAAATAGATAAAGAAAATGCATATTCTAACATAGCATTAGATGAAGAATTAAGAAAAAATAGAAAAATTTTAAATGAAAAAGATATAGGTTTAATTTCTGAAATTGTATATGGTACAACAACATGGAAACTAACTCTTGATACTATTATAAAAAAATATTCAAAACTTAAAATAGAAAAATTATCTAAATGGATTTTAAATATTTTAAGAATGGGGAGCTATCAAATTGTTTTTTTAGATAAAATTCCAAAATCAGCAGCAGTAAATGAAAGTGTTAATTTAGCAAAGAGATATGGACATCCAGCAAGTGCTAATTTTGTAAATGCTGTTTTAAGAAAAATAGATAAAAAAGATTATGAGGAAATGTTTAAAATAGAAGAACCAATAGAAAAAATTATGAAAACTACTTCTACACCTAAATGGTTAATAGAAGAATTATTAGAAGAAAAAACATTACAAGAAGTAGAAGAAATATGTAAAAGTTATAATGAAAAACCAAATTTATCTATTAGAGTTAATACTTTAAAAACTAATAAAGATTATATAATCAATGAATTGAAAAAATTAAAAATAAATGTAAAACAAGGAATTTTAGAAGATTTTTTGGTGGCAGAAAAAATAAAGCAAATTGAGAAATTAGAAATATTCCAAAAAGGATTATGTACCATTCAAGATGTGACTGCAGGTCTAGTAGCATTAGTATTAGAACCTAAAGAAGGGGAAAATATTTTAGATGCATGTAGTGCTCCAGGAGGAAAAACTAGTTATTTAGCACAGTTAATGAAAAATAAAGGAAAAATAGAGGCTTGGGATATTCATCCTCATCGTACAAAACTAGTAGAAGAAACAGCTAAAAGATTAGGAATAAAAATTATAAAAACAAAGGTAAAAGATGCAACATTAAAAGAAGAAAATATAGAGAAGTTTGATAAAATACTATTAGATGTTCCATGTTTAGGAACAGGAGTTATTAGAAGAAAACCAGATATTAAATGGAAACATAATCAAACAGATATAGAAAAAATTACAAAAATTCAAAAACTAATTTTAAAAAATTGCTCTGCATATCTAAAGGAAGGGGGAGAATTAGTTTATTCAACTTGTAGTATTTTAAAAAAAGAAAATGAAGATATTATTTATGATTTTTTAGAAAAAGAACATGATTTCATAATAGAGCCTATTAAAATAGATAAGAGAAATGCTTTTTCAAATTATTGTGAAAAAGTAGGTTCTATCAAAGTTTTGCCAAATGAAAATATGGATGGATTTTTTATATGTAAATTAAAAAAAATATAGTATTACAAAAATATTACACTTATATTACAATTATATAAAAAGCATTGACTTTTTGCTAAAAAAATATAAAATAAACTAGAAGGATTTAGTAAAAAAAGAAAGAATAGTAAGATTTAAAAATTAATTCAAGTATTGTTTTTAAGAATTTGCAGACTATAAATAAAGATAGAAAATAAAGGAGCATAATATGTCAAGTTGTTTAGGATTATATATAGAAGAAAATATAATTAAATATGCAAAAGTTTCAAAAGAACATGATAATTTAAAAGTAGATTCTTTTGGTGTCAAATTTTATGAAGATATAGACAATGCTATTAAGCAAATAATAGAAGAAACTTATAGTTATAAAACACCAATTAGTGTCAACATAGCAGAAGAGAGCTACAATTATTTTAGCATGTTTGCATTATTAAACAAAAAAGATTTAGCAAAAGCAATAAAAACAGAATTTGAATCTTATTGTGCTGACAAAGGATATAATCCAAATGTATTTGAAACTAGATATGCAATTGTAAATGACGCAGAAGAAAAAGACAAATTAAGAGTTATTCATGTATCAGATAATAAAATAGAATTAAATAAAAGAATACAAAAATTTGAAAATTACAAACTTTCTAACATAACACCAATATCAATATCTATAACTAATTTATTAGATGCTAAGCCAAAAGAAAATTATTTAGTTGTAAATATAGAAGAAAATACAACAATAACAACAATCATAGATGAAAAAATATATGAAATAATAAAATTAGAGCAAGGTAGTAAAGAAATATTAAGTAAAATAAATTTAAAAGAGAATTCTTATTCTAAAGCTTATGAAATATGTAAAAATACAACAATTTATACTTCAGAAGGAAAAGAGTTGCAAGATGGAGATATAAATTATTTAGAAGATATCATGCCAACATTGTATGATATAGTAGGACAAGTAAAGAAAAAAATAAATGACAGCTTGAAAAAAATCGACAAGGTTTATATTACAGGAACAGGAACATTAGTAAATAATATTGATTTATATTTTCAAGAATATTTACCAGAAACAGATTGCGAAATATTAAAACCATATTTCATCACACCAACAAAAGATATTACTGTCAAAGATTATATTGAAGTAAACTCAGCTTTATCACTTGCTTTATCTGGGCTAGGAGAAGGAATTCAAGGTATGAATTTCAAAAATTTAAGTTTCTCAGAAAAAATACCAGATTGGTTAAAAGTTGATGTTAATCCAGAAAAAACTAAAAAAGAGAAAAAATATCTAGGTGGATTTTTGACAAATGATTTAGGTCAAAAGTTGGACAAAACAGAAAAAAGTTTAATTAGAACTGCAGTAGGATTAGGAATTTTGTTGGTAGTATATAGTGGATTTTCTATTCTACTAAATAATCAAATGCAAAAAAAATATCAAGAAGCAGAAGAATCTATTTCTAGTACTAATGAACAAATTGCACTAGCAGAAAAAGATAATGAAAAGATACAAGCAAAAACTAATGAATATACAACTATTTTAAACAATTTACAAGAAATTAATAATCGTCTTAAAGATGTAAATGCAAATAAAAATACAATTCCTAATTTATTAAATGAAATTATGTTTAGCATACCAGAGGGAGTGCAAATAACATCTATACAAAACACAGTAGATAGAAAAATCGAAATAATAGCACAATCTGATAGATATGATCAATTAGGTATGTTTAAAGCAATTATTCAAACAGAACAAATATTGACAAATGTAGTATCTTCAGCTGGTCAAAAAGAAAATAATGTCATTACAGTAAAAATAGAAGGAGAATTGCCATGAAAAAATTATTAATCTTAATTTTAATAGCTTTAGTATTAGCATTAACTATTTTTACTATAGTTAATGGCGTAAATTTAGGTGGCCTTACAATTTTAGGAATTAAAGGAATACAGTATGAAAATGAAAAATTAGAACAAAAGGTTGAAGAAGCTACAAGACTTGTAACAGTTACCTATCCAAAGAAAACAAGTGAAATAAATAGCAATATACAAGAATTGGAAGAGGCTAAAAAACAATATGAAGACATAGCAACAGTAAGTACTACAGATGAAGTTACAGCAGCAGCACAAATTTCTAACTACAAGATAGAAACATTGTGGACTACTATTGGTATTCATGCTAAAAAAGCAGGAGTAACAATAAATATTGCTGTAATAAATGGAACAGGTGGACAAAATACTTATAATTTGAATTTTACAGTTAATGGAGCTTATATCAATATTTCTGAATTTATAAGGAGCATAGAAGATGATTCTACTTTAGGATTTAAAATAGAAGAATTTTCATTAAAACCAGGAACATCTGATAGTGATTTACAGGCTAAATTTGTATGTAAAAATATCATTATATTAGATTTATCACAAACAACAAATGTATCAGAAACACAAGAAGATACTAATAATACAACAAATACAAACACAACAGAAAATACAACTAATAGTACAAATTCTAATAATACAACAAATACAACAAACACAACTAATACAACCAATACTGCAAGATAAAGGAGGAAAGGATAAATGGCAAAAAATATAATCAAAGAAATTATTATTGTATTGTTACTATGTTTAGCCATTATTTTAATTCTAGGTGTATTACTATATGAATATGTACCAAGTAACAAAGTTATACCAGAAAAAGTATCTTATGTTACACCAGAAAAAGTAAAAGAAGAATTAAATAAGGCAGATAGTGCAAATATTATTACAACTTATGAATACAATGTAGAAGCTTCAGACTTAAATAATTATAAAAGAGTAAGTGATTATGTGCCAGGAAAGCAAAATCCATTCTCTTCTTATAATGCAGGACAAACACAAACAACAGGAGG
>CALXME010000027.1 GCA_944389395.1 uncultured Clostridia bacterium
CCTTTTGGTATATATGCTTCTTTGTTACTTGAATTTGGGTCTTTAAATATTGTATCTTCTCCTACTTTTTCTGTTGGCGGTTCTGTTACTACTGGTGTTGGTTTCTTTACACTTATACTTCCTTCTGCATCTACCAATATTTCATATCCATCTACTGTTACTGTAATACTTCCATCTTCATTATCTTTTATATCACTGTCTGTTAATCCTAAATTTGTTTTCAAATTTTCTTTTAATTTATTCATGTCAAAATTCCCATGCTCATCAAAACTTCCTGCTACTTCCATTTGCACTTTTTCTTTTGCTCCTGCTTCTTCTGTTACTTCTTTTGCTTCATTTGCTCTTGTTAATATTCCATTATCCCCTGTTAATGTCGCAATTGTTACTCCCGCTAATATTAAAAGAACAATTATGTTTAGTATGTTATCGATGGTTAGGCTGTAAAAAATTAGACTGGAATAGTTTATTAGACCAGCCTGACCATCTATAACATTCATAGTAGTAAATTGCGGTAACTTTTTTCTATGTATTTCTATGGGTTTTCTATTATTTTCTCTCACTTAAATTTCACCTCTTTCTTGAACTTTTTTCTATTAATTATTGTATTTTTTTTAATTACATTGTACAATTTAGATAGAGTTTCCCCCTCCCCAGAATGAACGGGCTTTTGACTGCATATTCAATTGTTTAGTTTCAGGTGGTATTTGGTATTAACATATGACCTTTTTTGCACTGTGGGCATAGGTTAAAATCCTTTCCTAAAACTTTCTTTAGTAGTTCGAGAGTGGGAAGCTCTTTCTTTTTGTATATTTTGGTTCTCGTTAGTATTTTACATTTTAATAACTTTTTCTTTTTATTTCTATTTCCTAATATTCCATAATATCTTATTTTCATAAACTTTGGTGGTAATATATGTATTAAAAATCTTCTAATAAATTCTTCTATTGTTATTGTCATTTCTTTCATTTTATTTTTATCTTTGTAATCTCTCCATTTAAATGTTACTTTTCCATCTTCTACTTTTACTATTCTTTCATTTGAGATTGCTACTCTATGTGTATATCTCCCTAAATATTGAATTACACTATTCGCATTTTGAAATGGCTCTTTACAATACACTACCCATTCTTTATTATACATTTGATTTATTAGCTCATTATATATTGCTGGATTTTCTAGCTCTTTATTTTTTCCATAAAAATCAAGTTTTGTTTCTTTCATATATTTTAAAAACTTTCCTCTGAATTTTCTTGACATTACTTTTACAGGTATGAAAAAATCTTCTTCTTTTTCTACCCATTTTCCTAGTTCTGTTAATCCTCCTCCTGTTACTACACAATGTATATGTGGATGATACATTAGATTTTGTCCCCATGTATGTAATATACTAAAAAATCCTATTTCTCCTCCTAAATATTTTTCATCTTCTGCCAATTCTTGTAATGTTTCTGCTGACGCCTTAAACATTATTTTATATATCTTACTTTGATTTTGTATTGCTATATTATATATTTCACTTGGTATCGTAAATACTACATGATAATATTTTATATTTAATACTTCCTCTTTTCTTGCTTCTATCCATTTTAATTTTTTTCCTGTTTGACAATTTGGACAATGTCTATTTCTACACGAATTATATGCTATTTCTTCATATCCACATTCGTCACATACATATTTATGTGCTCCCATTTCTTCTGTTTTACAATTTTTTATTTCTTTTATTACTTTTTGCTTATATCCTACCAATTTATGCTTTTCTAAATACTTCTCTAGTCCTATTTCTAATATTTTTTGTATTTTTGTCATCTCTTACTTTTCCTCCTTCATAAATACATCTAATGGGCTTTCTAGCTCTAATTCTATATTCGCTACATGAACATATGCCATCGTACTTCTTATATTGCTATGTCCTAATAATTCTTTTACCTGTATTAGTGTTGCTCCCCTTTCTATTAAGTCTGTTGCAAAATTATGACGAAGTGTATGAACCGTCGCTTTCTCATTTATTTTAGCTTTTCTTCTATATTTTCTAAAATGTTCTCTTATTACTCCTACTGTTATTGCTTTCCCTGATTCACTTAAAAATATTCTTCCTCTTCTTCTGTGTTGTCTATATTGACTCCAATATCTTCTTAACATTTCTAAACTTTGCTTTGGTAATATTGTGTATCTTTCTTTATTTCCTTTTCCTTCTCTTACAAATATTCTCATATTTTTACTATCTATATCTTCTACTCTTAAATTTGCTACTTCGCCTATTCTTAATCCTGATCCATATACCAGCATAAATATTGTTCGAAATTTGAAGTTATCACAAACATTAAAAAAAGTACTTAACTCCTCTTTAGTTAGTACCTTATACACTGTTTTCTTCTTTTTTCTCATTGGTAATTGTTTCTTATTTAATACTTTATCTAATGTTACTTCGTAGATAAATCTTATTACTGAATTGTAGTAATTTATTGACCTATCTGATAACTTTCTTTCGTCTTCCAGATATTTCAATAAAAATTCTCTTAATTCTTCTATTGTAACTTCTTCCAATCTCTTTTCCCCAAAGTATCTCATTATATCTTTTGTTTTTCCTAAATAGCTATCATATGTGTATTTTGAAAAGTTTCTCATGTTCATATCTTCTTTCATTTTTTTGATTAGCTGTTCATTTGTCATATCAAAAAACCTCCTGTTTAATATATTTGTAACTTCCAGGTTACATAAATATTATACACGAGGTTCACTATATTTTCAATTTTATCTGAGAGTGTATAATCTAGTGTGTGGAATTTAAAAACTCCATACACTAGATTTTTTGTATCTAAAAATTTAATTAGAAAGAAAGAAGTGATAAAAATGAATCAATTAACATTAACTGAATGTTCTAAAAGAAGATTGGATGAAACATATTTAGTTGTTTATGCAATTAAAAATGAAATAAATATGAAAAAAAGTGATTACATTGAAAAAAGTGATATATATACTTTAATTGGTATTGATACAAAAGGATATAGACAATTTATTAACATTTATCAAGATAGAGTTAATAATAAAAGATTTTGGCTAGATTGCTTTGAAGCTTTAAAAGCTAGAGGATTACAAAATATTTTGTTCCTATCTGTTGATAATAACAAAAATATGAAAAGAACTGCTAAAATTGCGTTTCCTGATATTACTTTTGTTGATTCTTTAACTGATATTGTCCCTAAGTTTTGTAAATATACCTCAGAAAAAGATGCTAAAAAATTAGCTAGCAAACTTCATTCTTTGTATACTCAAAGAACTTTGAATGAATGTAAAAATGAACTAAAAAAATTTAGTGATATATATAATAATGTTATCCAGCAAAAATTAGTACAAAAATATTTAAATAATATGGAAAATCTATATAAATATAGTCAAAATATTAGATCTTTACTCTTTAAACACTCTGCAAATATGGATTTTTATGATAAAATTAGATTATCTTTTAATAGCAATAAAAATTACATTTCTCAAATTGAAGAAATTTATGATAAACTTGGCTCTGTGAATGACTACTTTGGTTTTACATCTTTCAAAAAGAGAGAATGGATATTGATTTTAAATGATATTATACAAATATATTCTAATATAGATTTCATATAGTAAGGGGTTAAAAAATGGATAAGAATAAAAAAGAAAATAAAAATATTAATGACTTAATAATAGATGAAGCTGTAAAACAATTTAAAGAAGGTAAAATAAAAAATAGTTTAGATGTAGAAAACTATTTAGATAATCTTTTACAACCTTTAATGCAGAAACTTTTAGATACAGAACTAGAAAATCATTTAGAATATTCTAAATATACTCATTTAAAGGGTAAAAAAATCCAAAATATGAGGAATGGATATTGTAAAACTAAGAATGTAAGAACTAAATATGGTAATATAAGAATTAAAACTCCTAGAGATAGAAATTCAACTTTTAAACCTGTAATAATAGAAAAAGGACAAACTAAACTAACAGGTTTTGAAGACAAATGTATTGCACTTTATGCTAAAGGAATGAGTATTAGAGATATAGAAAAAACTTTAAAAGAAATGTATGGTGTTAAAATAAATAAAGATGATATTACTAAACTTATCTCTGCTGTATCAGAAGAAACAGCAAAATGGAAATCTAGAAAATTAAAACCATTGTATGTATTTACTTATGCTGATTGTCTTTATGTTCCAATAAAAGATGATATTACCACTTCAAAGAAAGCTGTGTATGTCATAATTGGTGTTGATATTTATGGATATAAAGAAATTCTTGGTTTATGGATAGACAATTCTGAATCTGGTAGTTTTTGGAATAATGTATTTGAAGATTTAAAAGAACGTGGTGTAGAAGATATTTTGTATATGTCTAGTGATGGAATAGCTGAATTTAAAGGGTCTTTGGAACGTGTATTTCCTAAAACTCAATCTCAAAGATGTGTTGTTCATTTAGTTAGAAATATTTACAGTTTATGCCCTAAAAAAGATGCTAAAGAAATTATTCAAGATTATAAAAAAATATATACCAGTTCTACATTAGAAGAAGCTACTTTTCATCTTGATATTTTTAAACAAAAATATGAAAAAGAACAAAAAAGAATAGTAAAAAAAGCTGTAGATTTTATGCAATATTTAGAACCTTTATTTGAATTGCCTAAAGAAATCAGAAAATGTATTTATACATCAAATGCAGTAGAATCTGTCAATTCAGCATTAAGAAAAGTTACTCGTGGTAAAGGTGCTTTTCCTAATGAAAATTCAGTATATAAAGTTTTATACTTACGAATTAAAGAATTGAGCGAAAAATGGAAGAAACCAATTCAAAATTGGAAAATAATTCAGTCTCAACTAATTGAATTATTTGAAGATAGATATACAAAATATCTAGATTTATAACTAATTCATTGCACATTGACAATTTAATATGCAAAAAGTGACGTAGTATTTTATAATTTACTACATCACTTTATAAAAATATTTAAAAAAAATTCACACACTATTCTTGACAAGCTCTTTTATCTCTTTTTTCATTTATTTATGCCATTGCTGCTTTGCAGCAATTTAGTACGTAATCCTAGATTTTCTTTTAAATTCTCTTTTAGTTTGTCCATAGCAAAATTTCCATGCTCATCAAAACTTCCTGCTACTTCCATTTGTACTTTTTCTTTTGCTCCTGCTTCTTCTGTTACTTCTTTTGCTTCATTTGCTCTTGTTAATATTCCATTATCTCCTGTTAATGTTACAATTGTTACTCCTGCTAATGCAATTAATGTTATTGCGTTTTCTTTTTTTATCATTGTTTTCCCCTTCTTTTGTATTTTTTTACAAAAAAATTATATTTTAGGGAAAATCTTTTTACAATGATATCTTAATTTTTTATTAATCATATTTTTACATAATTATTTACTTTCATTATTACATTGTAATAATTTATATCAAACTCAATATATACTATTCTTATTCAAATGCAAGATATCCGTTTTCTTGTAATCTCCATTTCTTCCAACTACTTTTATCTATTTCGTCTAAATTACTTATATATTCATTTAAACTATTTATTATATTTTCAATGTTTGCTTCGTCCGTTATAACTTCACTAGTAGAAAAATTACCAATTCCTTTTAATGTTGATGGCATTGAATATGTATTTTTTATTATTGGCATATATTGTGTATAAGAACCTGTACCTGCACTAGAACGCCCTATAATTCCACCTATATTTTGCTTTCCAGTTATTGTTCCTATATTACAGCAATTATATATATGTGCTGTTGTACCATAATATATATGTCCTGCTATTCCTCCACTATTAGAATCAGAATATATGTTTCCTGTATTATAACAATTATAGATATTCCCTGTTCCTGTTTTTGTTTCTCCGATAATTCCTCCAGAATAAGTTGCTCCTGTAATTTTTCCATTATTATAGCAATTTACTATATTAAATTCCAAATTTCTATATCCTATTATACCTCCTGCCGATATAGTGCTTGATACATTTCCTTCGTTTCCACAATCTTGGATATCTGCACAATGTGTTCCTACAATTCCACCTGCAGTTCCTGTTGCACTTTCTGTATACTCTCTATCTGTACCATATGAATAAATGTCTCCATAGTTATAACAGTTACTTATCCTTATTCCATTTCCATATCCTGCTATACCTCCTCCTGCTTTTTTCGAAGCAACTACTTTTGCTTTATTTTCACATTCATTTATTTCTAAAGCAATTGTAGTATCAACATCACCAGCTACTATTCCTCCTGCATTATTTTCTGTTGAAGTTATATTTCCTGAAATTTTTACATTTTCTATTTTCCCTGAAGCTTTTGAGAAAAGTCCCGCATTTTCTTCAGTATTAATATACATATTTTGTATTTCATATCCTTGCCCATTAAATGTGCTAGAAAAATTTGCTATTGGTGTAAAACCACTACCAGAAGTGTTTGTTAATAAATCTTTTAATTCTTCTTTTGAAGTACAACCTAACATTTTTCCATTAGTATATGAATAATTAGATTTAAAGTCCAAAGTTTTTCCCAATATTATATTAGAATTTTGATAGTTTTTATAATTTTGTGACCACTCTATTAAATCCTCTATGCACCAAATTTCATATGGTTCACTTTCGTCACCTTTTAAATTGTTTCCATTTTCATCTTTTGTTATATCTCCTGGTGATTTATCTATTACTACTTTTCCTTCTTCAACAATATTTCCTTCTTTATCTACAGTATAATATCTATTACTATCTACAAAAACAACTTCAAATTCTTCTCCATTATCTGACACTTCTGTCTTTCCATCGTTTGTTATTTTATCTAATTGTTCTTGCAATTCTTCTTTAACTAAATTTCCTCTTTTATTATTTCCCATTGCTTGCAAACTTGCCATATCTATTATTTCTTTTTCTTCTGCTATTTCAGTTTGCTCTTTTGCCTCATTTGCATTTTTTATTATTCCATTGTCACTTGTAATTGTTGCAATCGTTATTCCTGCTAATATTAACAAAATGATTATTGTTATTACTAATGCTATTAATGTAATCCCTCTCCTATTTTTTAGTTCATTTTTAATTCTCATTTTTTGATTTTCCCCCTTATCGTTTTTATCTTTTTTTCTTTTGCTATTCTTTCCCATTTTGTATTTTTTTATTCTTTTATTTTATCTTTGGCACCCCCCTTATCTCCATATTATGTTTATAAGGTATTGCAGTTTTACATTTGTATTATAGCAATAACAATTTTATTTGTAAATGATTTTCTTTCACATTTTATTATAAATTCGTTATTTTCATTAGTTATCTAACTTCTCTTTTGAAAAACAAAAAAGACTAAAAAACTTTTTTAAGTTTTCCCGTCTTTTTTATTCTTTATATCATTTTTAAAACTAAAGCATTTCCAATATTTCCTTTAATCTATCTTTTTGTTCTGTTAAAAATAAGTATCCAATTAATGCTTCAAAAGCTGTAGCATAACTATAATCTTCGGCATTACAATTTTTAGGCAAATGGTGATTTTGTGCATTTCTTCCTCTTCTAACAATATCTTTTTCTTCTTCTGTTAAAGATTCTTGTATTCTCCTTAATTGTTCTGCCTGTGCCTGTGCCTTTACATATTTTATAGTTTCTATATGTAATTTATGTGGTTTTAAGTTTGTTTCATTTACCAATTTTGTTCTAATGTATAACTCATATACACAATCTCCTATATATGCCCATGTTAAAGGGGATAATAAATTTACTTCTTCTGGTGTTCGATTAAATTCTATCCATTTTTCCATTTTTTGCTCCTCTTTTTCCTTCTATTTTTATTCATTATTTCTTAATAGTTTTTTCTACTATTATTCAAAAGTATTGTTTTATTAATATTTTTAAGAAACATCTTCAGGACTCTCAATTGTAATTCTTCCGCAGAATTCCATTTTTAAATTCATCTAAAATTATTTTTGCTGTCTTTTCTTCATCAATATTTCCACCTGCAATTATACAACCTCTTTTTCTTCCAATTTCAAGCATTATTTCATAAATATTAAAATTTTCAGGTTGAGCTTGTTGTAAAATTTGTTCTATTTTTTCATTATCTAATTGATATCTTTCACATAATTTTTTTCTTTCTTTTTCCAATAAAAATCTTACTAATTGATAAGCAATTTCCGTTCTTTCTAATACATCTTCTTTAATACTTCCTGTAAAGGCTAAATGAAGGGCTACTTCTTCACTTTCAAATTTTGGCCATAATACTCCTGGTGTATCTAACAATTCAACCTTATCATTAATGCGAATCCATTGTTTTTGTCTTGTTACTCCAGGTTTATTTCCTACTCCAGCACTTGCTTTCTTAGCAACACGGTTGATATAAGAGGATTTACCTACATTTGGAATTCCTAATACCATTGCTCTGATTTTTCTTCCAGACCTTCCTTTTTGCGCTTGTAATTGCATTTCTTCTTCCATGCATCTTTCTACTTGTCTTATGCTTTCTTGTATTCCTTTTCCAGTATTAGAATCTACTAAAATAGCTGGTATTTTTAGAGTTGCAAAATAAGACACCCATTTTTTGTTATGTGTTTCTTCTCCTAAATCACATTTATTTAAAATAATAACTTTTTTCTTTTTTCTTGTTATTTGTGCTATATCTGGATTTTGGCTAGATATTGGTATTCGTGCATCTAATATTTCTATTATGATATCTACTAATTTTAAGTCTTCTATGATTTGTTTTTTTGTTTTTGCCATATGCCCAGGATACCAGTTTATATTTACTTTTGTTGAATTTTCGTTACTCATCTTTTTCTCCTATCCATAATTTTATTGATACTATTATTTTAAAAAGTATAGAATAATTTATATTTTATTCTATACTTCATCAAATTTTATAATGTTCTATAATTATTTTTATCTGCTCTTTCGTCTAATTTTCTATCGAACTTTTCATTTTTAAAAAACCAATCTGTCTTTTTATCTTTTGGGTTTGCTTTTCTGTTTTTATCTGCTAATAAGTCTAGTAAAATGGCAATTGGCAAAATAATTCCAATAAAAGCAAAAACTGCATTCATCATATTTTCTGGTGCAACTTCATCTGTTGCTTCTATGATTATAGTTAATCTATTAAATAGGTCTGTTCCAAAATAAATACCATAAGTTAATAAATATATTAATGCTCCTACCATTTTTCTTTTTACAATTAGAATAAAAGATACTAATGCTACAAATAATAGAATTATTTCTAATGTAAGATTTAATGGTACTATGCCTCCAAAGTCTTGACTTAATTGTGCCATAACCGCTACTATTACTCTAAATCCCCAAAACATAACAGCAAACATAACTAATAGCCATGTTGAAAAATTTTTCATTTGTTATTCCCCCTATCACAAAAGGTGAGAATGTAGATACCTACCCTCCCACCTTTTTTCTAATCTTCATCTACGAAATCAAAATCATCTTTAAATTTTTCTTTAAAAATTTCAAAAACTTTGTTTAATATTTCTTCATCTTCTACACTAACATAAGATTCTTCTTCTGAATCTTCATCATCTGTATCTTCTACTTTTAGTATAACTACCTCTCCTTCTTCTTCTTCTCCTTCTTCTGTAATTGGCAATAATACTACATATTCTTCATCATCTAATTCTACTAAATCTAAAAATTCAAATTTAACTTCATTTCCATCTTCGTCGTTTAAAACAACAATATTATCTAAATCTTCTCCTTCAAAATTTTCTTCCATAATTTTCTCCTTTCTATATAAAATCATACTTCATCATATGATTGCTTATATCATACCCTATTTTTTCTCATTTTGCAATAAATTTTTTAATTTATTTAAATAGGTTTCTAAAATATATTCTGCAGATATAGTATCTACAATCTCTCTTTTTTTATGCTTATTTACTTCTAAAAAATTCATTGTTTTGTGAGCTGCTACAGTAGTCAATCTTTCATCTACAGTTTCTATCTTTATTTTATTATATTTACACTTTAATTTATGAACAAAACTTTCTGTCATTTTAGCTCTTTCTGACATAGTTCCATTCATATGAAATGGCATTCCTACTACAATAGTATCCACTTCATATTTTTGTAAAATTTCATCTATTCGTTTTAGTACAATTCTATCAGAATTATTTCTTTGAATTGTTTCTAATCCTTGTACTGTTATATTTAAAGCATCTGTAATTGCTATTCCTACTCTTGCTTCTCCATAATCAATTCCTAATTTTCTCATTCTATTCTTCTAATCCTATATAATTTTTTACCATTTTTTCTAATAATTCATCTCTTTCGATTGTTCTTATCTTGTTTCTTGCATCATTATGACTTGTAATATAAGTTGGGTCACCTGATAAAATATATCCTACGATTTGATTAATTGGATTATATCCTTTTTCTACTAATGCTTCATATACTTCTTTTACAATTTCTTGTGCTTTTTCGTTTTCTTCTCGTTCCACTTCAAAACTCATTGTTTTATCAAATTCCATTACATTTTCCTCCTTTATTTTTAGATATTTGTAATATCACTCTCTTCTTTTGGAGCATTATCTAGATACTCTTCTAATTTTTTAAGAACTTCTTCTAGTCCTGTTCCTTTATAATAAGAAGATAATACAAAATTCAATCTTGGAGTTGCTACTTGTTGTTCTAGATTTGGTATTTTGCTATTAGGAGATTGTTTGGTTAGATTATCTTCTAAATTATCTGATGTTAATTTTATTTGCATTTTTTCAATTGTTTCTTTAATATCATTTATAAATTCAGCAACTCCACTTGTTTCTACACCAGAAAACGCAATTACAAATTTAGGTCCCATATATCTAACAAATACATAATCTTTTGCAATATTATCTTGGATGTATTCACTAATCTTTGTAATTACTTTATTTCCTAATTCTCTACAATATACTTTATTAATTTCTTCCAAATTAGTAATCTTAAACATACAAATTGTAGAAATTGTATATTGATCAATTATTTTTTTACCTTCCCCATACAAATATTCTTCTGAATATAAACCTGTAAAAAGGTCTGTTCTTACAATAGATTCTAGTGTTTTTTGATGCACTACTGTTTTTAAAACAGAAACAATATTATCTTTAATAACTTCTAAAATAGTTGTATCAACATTGTCGAAATCATGTGGTGTTCCACTTTCCATTATCCAATAACCTATATATACATTATCAATATATAATGGGAAAAAAATTGCTGATTTAGCTCTTCCAAATTCCATTTGTTGATATGGCAATTTTTCCTTTTCATTATTTACTGTAACATATTTAGGTGTTGCAGTTTGAATACTATCTTTAAACATATCTACATCTTGTAAACTCTTTAATGCTTCCCAATGCTTTTTATCTACATTAGATGCTTTTATTTCATATTCTGCTCCATTAAATACAACAATAGTGGAATATTTAATTTCATATTTTTCAACTAATATATCATTAATTTTCTTGATTTTCTGATCTACAGAAGATGTTTCTCCTATTGTATTCATAAAATCTTGTACTACTTGTAAATTAGTTATTTTTTGATTGATATTCCTAAATTCTTGTATTCTACTGTTGATTTTTATGTTATAAACCACTAATACAAGTATTACAATAATTAAAATCCCCACTACTACTACTGTTATCACTATTTTTTCCCCCTATTAAAATTTTCTTTTCATTTGGTCTAATGTATTATTCATTTGTGGTGAAAATGTTCTATTATTTTGTGTATTTACTGATGGTGGTCGATAAGTACTATTTCCAGATACTAATGGATAAATCATATTAGCTAATTCTTTTAAAATTTGCATAAATTGTTTTGTATAACCTTTTAAATCTATTTCACAATTAATAATGTTTTCTAGATATTTTACATATACTTCTTCGTCAAATGGAATGGAGATATATTTTATTAAATTTCTATCAAATAATTCTGTCATAAAAGACATTGCAGGATCATTATAGAATGCCATTCCACCAATAATTGTCTTTTCTGTTACCCCTCTTACTTTTACTGCTTTATTTAGAATAATTCTTAATTTTTTTTCATCTAAAACATTTTTTGCCTTTAATTCACGTAAAAAAGCAGTTAAAGGTTGAATTGTAAGAATATCCATAGATTGTACTAAATATATTTCTTGAGATTGTTTAAAATATCCAAAAGATGTATCAAAATCACAATCTATTAAAATAACAGAATAATTTGTTATTAATGTTTGTAATATTTCATCTACATTATTAATAGTTTCTTTTTCATCTGGTAAGGATGTAAACACTGTTAAATTTTTATTTACTTCTATTCCTTTTGCTATTCCTTTTACCAAATTTTCAATACTGTAAGATGCTGTTTTTCTTAATTCTTCTTCGTTTTTAGTATAGATGTAAAAAGCATTTCTATTAGATGTTGTATCTAAAATTGCTGTATTGATTCCCATAGAAGAAAGAATTTGTGCTATGTTATTTATAATAAATGATGTTCCATTTTTACTTGTTCCTACAAAAGATACTATTTTTTTATCTGCTGTTAATAAACTAGATATATCTATTGTTTGTATATAACTATTATTTGTTTTTATGGTATTTGTTTTTATAGGTTCTTCTGTCTGAAATCCTGGTAATATTGTTTCTTCTTCAGTTTCTAATCCAGGAAGAATAGTTTCTTCTTGTTGTTCTTGGTTAGAAGTAGTTATATTGTTCTGTAATGTATCTGTATCTATTCCTGGTAATATAGTATCTTCTGTTTCTTCTAAGCCAGGTAAAAGCACATCTTCTTGTATTATTTCTTGATTTGCTTGTACATTAGTTTCTAAAGATGTATTTTTTCTAGGTCTACCTCTTCCTCTTTTAACTGGTGTTACTGTTTCGTTTTGCAATGTTTCATTTGATGTCACAGATGCTACTGTATCAATAGGATTTTTTCTAGGTCTACCTCTTCCTCTTTTAACTGGTTGTTGTTCTTGTTGTTCTATTTGTGGTTGTTGTATTATGTTTGAATTTTGTTCTTGCTCTTCTTTTACTTGAGTATCTTCTTTTGCTGGTTCTATTATATTGTTCTCTTTATAATTATTGTCTTGTTTTGCACTTAAATCTATTGATTTTGCTTTTGATAATTTTCTAGCACCACTCATATTAACTGCATTTGGTATAACCACAGGTTTAGACATTGGCATATCTTTTGTTTTTGGTTTCAATAATTTTTCACTTGGACCTTGTTTTTCTTCTGCCACATTTTTATATCTTAAACCATTAGAAACTTTATTATTAAATGTCATAATTTGTTGATATTTAGGTGACTTTTCTTCTAATACTGCTTTTACATTTAATGGCAAAAATCTACTGATAATTCTTAATTGTGTGTCATTATATTGAGCAGCTATATTGTTAAAACTATCTATATATCTATCTTCATTTTTTCCTAAGCTTTTATAATGTGCTAAAATGTTTTGTATTTCCATTTCACTAACATCATTTTCATTTTCTGCTTGATAGTTGACTTCTTCTGCATCAATTTTATAATAGCTTTTTGCTTCCTTTTTTAAACGTGGCTTATGAATTAATCTGCAAACTTCATCTACACTTCTGTCATTTCCTATAATAGCATTATAAATACCAATACCAAATAATTTAACAAGCATTGGTTCTGATTTTGCTCTTCTATCTGAGCAAATCAATATAATTGGTGTGTCATTTCCTCTAATATTAGAAGCTTCATCACTAATACTATCTAATTTATCAAATATAAATTTATCAATTTGATCATATTGTGTGTGTGCAAATGCTTCTAAATCCTCACTAATGACTATTCTATCATAAGATTTATCTCTTTGTATTTCTTTTAATATTGCATTAAAATAGTAAACATTTTTATAGGATATAATTTCTTTATATTCCTTTTGATATTTTTTTACAATTGATTCTGAAATATCTTCATTGTTTACAGCAAATAAAACCTTCATTTGTTACCCCCTTCCAAATTTTACAAATACGGCAAAAGCTAGCGGTAAAATTTGGCAAATAATTAGTATTGTGATAAAGGTTACCATTAAACCCATACCTTTCTCTAAAGTATCCAGTTTTCTGATACCTATTACATATTTATGAATAGCTCCAATTGCAATTCCTAAAAAACAAAATGGAATACTATATATCCTTACTAAATTCAGGATGTACGCCACTAGTCCATAAGTATCTGAACCATATTTCTGCTTATAATCTTCTAATGAATTTGCTGCATCTTCTTTTATTTGCACTAGTTGACTCTCTATCTTATTATCTAGTGCTTTTTCATCTACTGCATATACTTTTGTTTGGAACATAAAAATCCCTAACAAAATTGCTAGAATTCCTATTATGACAACTACTTTTTTCATGTGTACGGTGCCCCTTTCTGTATCTTATTTTTAGCAATTTCTATGTTTTTTCTTATACCTTTATATCATACAATAACTTTAAAAAAATAGCAAGGAATTTTTAGATTTTTTATACAAATAATATATTATATTTTTTATAAAGTAAAAAAAGTTGATATATTAATATTTGTAGACAAAGACTTGGTTAGTTACATCCTAGCTATAGTTTTGTCAAAAATATTAATATATCAACTTTTATTTTAATATATTTAATGTAACAAAAAATTATATTTTATTATATAAATACTTCATATGGCTATAAACTCCATTTGCCCAATTTTTATCTGTTGCATATTTAGTATTTACACCACTTAAAGTTGCACCATTATAATAAGTTCCTTGTGCTTTTTCTCCTCCGTAAATCTCTGTTCCTTTTGGATTTAAATAATATTTCACAAATACCCTAGCAATTAAATCAATACATTCTGAATAACTAGAAAAATGATATGCTCCATTATATGGATTAGAATCATAAGCTCCATACCCAAATAAATTCATTTTACTATTTGCTATTTTTGAGGTTCCCCATGCACTTTCATGAATTCCGACAGCAGCAACAAAAATACCATTGATTTTGTATTGTTTTTCTATGTAATAAAAATACTCTGCATTTTTTTCAAAAATTTTATTAGTATCTTTACTATCTGATAATACTTTTTTAAATTGTTCTAAACTTAATCCACTAGGTTTATTCAAAGCCATATCGAAATGTAAAGTACTAATTAATTGTTGTTTTGTTTTAGAAGTACCTGTATCTTGACTTGTGTTCTTCTCTTCTTCTGATTTTTGATTTGGATTTAAGTAAGTTGTACATTCTGCCCTCACATATCCTTGTGTAATATTATTTTTGATTTTATACCATTCTCCATCTATTTGTAATAATTTAATTTCATCATTTTTACTAAGTGTAGCTAACTTTTCTGATTGCTCATTTGGTTCAAACATAACAGATAATCTGTCTGATGTAACATATAAGGTATCTCCTACTTTTACTTTATAATTACTCTTATAATTTGCTGTTCCTATTTCTACAATTTTGTTGATAGATGCTTTTATCACTTTTGTGTTTACTGCTTCTTCTGAAACTAATTGTTCATTTTCATATATTCTCTTTTTAGTAATTTGTTGTTTCCCTTCTCTTCCTTCTTGTATAACTTGTATCATTCCTTTAGGTAATTCCGGATTATTTTGATATTTCGTTAAGTACTCTAATTCTAGTTCTTCTACAATAAACTCTTCCCTTTTTCCTTCTTGAATTGTATTTTCCAAAATATCTTCTACTTGTATTTTTTCTGCATTACTAATTTTTATTTCCTGTGGTTTAGCATCTACTTCTTTTGCATAAGATTTATTTTTTGTAAAATATAAATCATAAAATAGACAAGCATATAATAAAATAACAATAATAGCCAAAAAACAAAGTATATTTTTCAGCGAAAATTTAAGAATTTTTTTATTTTTATCTTTTGCTTCCATTTAACCACCTATCATTATTTTAACTTTTATGTTGTATTTTGTCAATGCCAATTTTTGCACCTAATATTCCTTTCAACTACTTGATTTTATCAAAAAAATGTATTATATTATAGGTGCTTACAAAGGAGGAAATATGAAAAGGAAAAAAATAATACTAAATATCATTATTATTTTTTTAATAATCCTACTTATCATTCTTCGGTAAATTTTTAATAGATAAGTTTATTTTAAAAAATAGTTTTGAAGATTCTATTTTACCTTTTGCTAGTAAAAATAGAACTCCTATTTTTAAAATAGAAAATGTTATTTTATTTAGTAGTTGTGATAGTAAAAATAAAACTAGTTCTGCTAACCATTTTACAATTGAAAATCTGTATCAATATACAGATATTGCACTTTTTATTGGCAGTACTTCAACAGAAAAAACTTTGGAAAACACACTAAAAGAAGTATCTATTCAAAATATTCAATTTAATACAAAACCAAATTTGGGTGAACCTAACCTATATTTTAAAAGTATTAATCAATTTTCTAAAAGTGAGCTGAAAGATGAAAACAAAATCCAAGACTATTTAGATTTTTCTATTAGTTCAGAAGATAGTACTAGTCTAGATACACCTACTTTATATAATAATTTAGCAAATCCTATCACTCTTACTTATATTAATAGTAATATAAAAACAGATTACACTATCACAGATACATCTGTACCGATTACATATGATGGTTCTTTGTTAAAAAGATGTAATGTTTCTTTGCAAAATATACAAGCTCGTGTTTCTTTTGATATTTATATTACCAATAACTTAGACCAAAAATTTAAGTCTTCTGTTTATTTAGACATTCCTTTAGAAAACGAAGAAAACTCTATTCTAAATGGAAGCATAATAGAAAGAAAAACGATAAACACTACTTTTTATCGTTATGAATAAATTTAATAAAAAAAGAATGGAGAAATGAAAATGAAAAATGATTTACCAATTTCTGAACAATTAAAAGAAAAATACCATAAGGTAGAAGAAGTTACAAATTTTAAAGAAATGCTATATCGTAGCGCCTCTATTTACAAAACTAGAACCGCTTTTAAAGTAAAAAATAAAGAAGATAAAATTGAATCTATTACATATCAACAATTTAAAAATGATGTAGTTTCTCTTGGAACCAGCTTATTAAAAAAAGGATTTAAAGATAAAAAAATCGCTGTTGTTGGAAAAAATAGTTATCAATGGTGTGTATCATATCTAGCTGCTACTATTGTTGGAATTGTTGTTCCAATTGATAAAGAACTTCATACAGATGATATTATTAATTTTATGAATATTTCAGAATCTGTTTGTATATTAGGAGATAACAAAAATCTTTCTCTTATAGAACAAAATATAAATAAATTAAATATTAAAGACACCTTATTTATTTATTTTGACAATGAAAAATGCCAAAACTATTATCAAAAAGTTTTAGAGGAAGGACTAAAGTTATATCAAGAAGGCTATACTGATTTTGATCAAATAGAAATAGAACCTGATAGTTTACGTATTTTATTATTTACTTCTGGAACTACTGGTAATGCAAAAGGTGTTTGTCTTTCTCAAAGAAATATATGCTCTAATATTCTTTCTACTTATGGTATTGTAAAAGTCAAGAGAAGTGATTTATTTTTCTCTATTTTACCTTTGCACCACACTTATGAATGTACTTTAGGATTTTTACTACCTATTTACAGTGGGGCAAGTATTGCTCATTGTGAAGGCTTAAGATATATTCTTAAAAACATGAATGAATTTCGCCCTTCTGTTATTTTATGTGTTCCATTACTTCTTGAAAATGTACACAAAAATATTGTTAAAAATATGAATAAAACTTTACCAGAAAAATATAGAAAAGAAAATGAAAATCCTTTTCCAAATTTACCTTGGATTATTAAGAAAATTGTAAAAAACAAAGTAAAAAACACTTTAGGTGGAAGATTGCGTGTCTTTATTGTTGGTGCAGCTAGCGTAAATCCTAAAATTGTAGACGATTTTGCTGACCTAGGATTACCTACATTACAAGGATATGGTTTAACTGAATGTTCTCCTCTAGTTGCCGGCAACACAGACTTCTTTTCAAGATCAGATAGTGCTGGACTTCCTATACCAAATGTAACTTACAAAATTGATAATCCTAATGAAGAAGGTATTGGGGAAATTATAGTAAAAGGACCTAATGTAATGCTTGGTTATTATAATAATTCTGAGGAAACATCTAAGGTCTTAAAAGATGGATGGTTTTACACAGGTGATTTAGGTAAAATTGACAAAGATGGATATTTATTCATTACAGGTAGATGTAAAAGTGTTATTGTAACAAAAAATGGTAAAAACATTTATCCAGAAGAAGTTGAATATTATTTAAATGATAATCCTTTAATCTCAGAATCTTTAGTTTTAGGAATTCATAAAGAAAATGATGACGAAACTTATGTTAATGCACAAATTTATCCTAATTTAGAAGCTATGACAGAATATTTAAAAGGTTCTGTTCCTACAAAAGAGGAAATTAAAAAAATGGTTTCTGATGTTGTTGCAAGTGTTAACAAAAAATTACCAAATTATAAACATATTAAAAGCTTTATAATTCGTGATAAAGAATTTGAAAAAACAACTACTCAAAAAGTAAAACGATATGGTGATAATATGAAAATAGATAATAAATAAGAAAAACTGTCACAGTGACAGTTTTTCTTATTTCTCTTTCAAGACATTTTACTTAGAAAGGATTAGCAACATCCTCCTCTATTACCACCACAGCAACAGCATATTAATAAGATAAGGATTATAATCCAGCAACAGTCATCACCAAATCCAAATCCACCACATCCTCTATTTTCTGGCATAGTCTAGACCTCCCTTCTAAAAGAAATATGTTTTCTTCTGTTGTTCCTTTGTATGATATATAATATGTTAGGGAGATTTTATTGCTACTATTTTTTCCTATTTTTTGAAAAATTTTAAATTTTTTCAAAAAATGTATTGACAAGTTCTCAAAAATCTTGTATACTAAATTTCGTCGAAAGGACATGGTCGCTTAGCTCAGCTGGGAGAGCATCTGCCTTACAAGCAGGGGGTCATAGGTTCGAGCCCTATAGCGACCACCATTGTTTTTTACGGCCCGGTAGTTCAGTTGGTTAGAACGCTAGCCTGTCACGCTAGAGGTCGACGGTTCGAGCCCGTTCCGGGTCGCCATTTTTTTTGCTAATAAAATGGCTTCATAGCTCAGTTGGTAGAGCAGAGGACTGAAAATCCTCGTGTCAGTGGTTCGATTCCACTTGAAGCCACCAAAAAAAGACTTACAAGTTTTTGTAAGTCTTTTTTTACTTGGGTTGGCATTGGTTCCAGGTATGGATGCCAAATTTTTGTTAAAAATTTGGCATCCATACCTGGAACCAATGCCA
>CALXME010000028.1 GCA_944389395.1 uncultured Clostridia bacterium
GAACCAATGCCAACCCCGAACCAATGCCAACCCCGAACCAATGCCAACCCCATCCGGGAAACCAATTCTAACCCAAGCTACGAAACTTCTTTAGATTCTTTTATCATCATATCTCCAAAAACAGCATAACCTTCTTGTGGGTTATTTATTAGCACATGCGTAACAGCACCTACAAATTTTCCATTTTGAATAATTGGCGAACCACTCATTCCCTGAATAATTCCTCCTGTTTTTTCTAAAAGTCTTTTATCTGTTACTCTAATTTTCATACTTTTATTATTATAACTATTTTGTGTATCAATTTTCTCAATTTCAATTTCATATTCTTCTACTTTTTGATTATCTAAACTACATAAAATAGTAGCTTTTCCTATTTTTATTTCTTTTCTTAATGCCACTTCCATTTCTCTAGAAGTATCAATATTCAATGTAGATAAATTTTTAACAGTTCCATAAATTCCATATTTTGTATTTTTTGAGATAGTTCCTATGTTTTTTTGTTCCTCAACTGTTCCTTGTATTTTTCCTGGAACACCATTTTCTCCTTTTATAACATTTAATATTTTAGTTGTAACAAATTCTCCTGAGGCAATATGAATTAATTTTTCTGTATCAATATCTGTAATCCCATGTCCTAAAGCTCCAAAAGTTTTCGTAGATGGTTCATAATAGGTTACAGTACCAACTCCAGCAGCACTATCTCTTACCCATAAACCTAATTTATATTCATTATTTCCTGTTTTTACGGGTGTAATACTACATTCTTTTGTTTCTTCTTCATGAATATATTTCAATTTTATTTCTTTTCCCTCCGAACGATTTACAGTTTCAATTAATTCATCTGTTGATGATATGGTATTTTGATTAATACTAATAATACTATCTCCCTCTTCTATTCCTGTATTTTCATATGGTTTATATTTTTTTTCATCTATCCCTTCAATTTCTGACATTCCGACTACTAACACTCCATCTGTATATAGTTTAACACCAGCAATATTTCCAACAGGTATTACAGTAGTTTTTGGTAAAATAGATACCTTAATATCTTTTACAAATATATTTTCAAATAAATTCAATCTTAAAATTTTACTTGCTGTATTCTTGCTCCTACTTGTGTTAGTTGTTACTGCTTCTTCTTTTATTCCTAACCCCATTGCAGAATTCACTTTAATACTTTCTCCTTCAAAAATAACAATTTGGTTTGGGATAGCATCTATTGCAATTATATAAGTATATATAATAATTAATATGAAAATAAAAACTGCCTTTTTCCAATTTTTTATCACTTTTTCACCTACTTTATTTTTATAAAAAACTTTTTATTTAGTATTTACCATTTTTTTATTTTCATACTTTTTATTTTTAAAATTATAAAGTTGCCAAGAGGTACATTCCTCTTGGCAACTACATATATGTTTGTTTTAATTCATCTGCATTTCTTTCTAATTTATACATACCATATCGTTCTCTTCCTAGAGCTGTATAATATAATTTAGCAAGTTGTTCTAATCCTGGTTGTTCTAAATATTCATATATATTATCTCCTAATCTTTTATCCATACTTGTTACATTTACTATACTTGTGTAACTTCCTAGCTGTGGTTTTGGATAATAATATATCCATTGTGTTACATCTGTTTGCTCATCTGTAACTGGCATTGATTTTCTTTTGAAATCCATATTAAATACACCTATATAATTATCTTCAGTTAAGTTTTGCGTATTTAATGTTGTATCTCCTATTCTATAATAAAAGCCTGGATTTCCTAATGTATCATTTTTTTCTGCAATATAAATTGAACTTTCTGTTACTACTTCTTCATTTGTATTATTAGCAACAATAGAGTATCCATTATATATTTTTCCTCCAATACTTAATCCTTGCAAGAAACTTATCATACATACATTATTTAATACTTGATCCCATTCTTCTTCTTTCAAGCATGGCATTTGAAAATCTGTTGTAACTGTTGTATATTTATTATAATTTGCAATCGCTAAAGATAAGTTTCTTTCAATTGAACGTCTTATAATAGCTAATCTATGTTCATTAAATACAGATGTTGGTTCTTCAATAGAAATTCCATTTGATTGTTGATAAGTGAATATATTTTGATTTTTAAAATGATAGATTGCTTCTCCATTTTCATCTAGTAAATCGTTTAGTTTATTTCCATTTTCGTCAACAGCATCTGTTTCTTTTAAATCTAAAATACCATTATCTGTTAACCATTGTTTAAATTCAGCAGATTCTTTATAATATCTTTTAGCAGAATCATTATCTCCTGCTTTTAAATTTTGTTGTTTACTTTTTTCTCCATTTAATAATGCGAACCATGTTCCATCTGTATCTTGATAATATTTTACTCCATTAATCTTAATATAAGGATATTTAGTCTGTCCTACATATTCTTCGAGCATATCTTCTTCTTCTATTTCTATTCCTCTATATTTTACTGTATTTCCACCATTAGATATTTCTACATTATCAATTAAATATCCTGCATTATTAATACCTATTCCATTTCTTGTACCTTGAACACTAATATAATTATCTAAAGAATAATTTATTACTACATCTAAATTTGCTGTTTTATATCTACAACTATAATAAATATATGGTTTTAATCCATATATTTTCTCATTATTTTGATATGTAGAAGCATCTGTTACTACTGTATCATTTAATACATTGTTAAATGGAGTATAAATATAATACCCATCATATAATGTAAATACTAATGCTGGAACATAATTTTGTAGTATATCGCTATTATAACCTACCATATTAAAATTAGTTGCTACGGCATTAAAAAAAGTATTGACTGATGCTAAAACATCTCTAATTTTAGAATTTGCCAAATCTGATGTACTACTATTTACAGTATTTTGTTGAAATGCTTCAATTGCATCTCTTGTGGCTCCTGTTAATTTAGTATCATACGATATTTGTAATTCTGTTGTTTCTATTCTACTTTTAATGTAAGCATCTAAGATTAAAGAAATTGGTAATATAATAATAATAAATATTACAGTCAAATGTTGTAATTTCATTTTTTCTTTTTCCTTTATCTATTAGTTTATTTTAAAAGCTTGTAATGTAGTATTATTACAAGCTTTTTCTTTTTTGTCTTATTTTAATTGGCTCCGTCTACTTGGATTAATCCTCCTCTTTGTGCTGCTATACTATATGCTTCTGTTCCAGTAGAACTATAAAACCAATTATCTACCGGATTTGTTGAAGATGCATTTTTATCTCTTACTGCTGTTGCAAAGTAGTCACCTTTTTTCAAATACACATCTTGCTTATCACCATTTTCTGTATATAGCATATCCATTAATTGAGATGTATGTAAGTCATAATATTCATTTTCACCAACTTTATTGGCTTGTACTTGTGTTACCTTTTTTCCTGGATTTTCATCTTGTATTCGAGCCATCATTTCTATTTCATAAGCATTTCCCGTAGACCCTAGCTGTATTACTAAAACATCATACTTATCCGGATCTATTTTTCCTGTTGTTAAAACCGAATCTACAAATTCTGTAACAGCTTGTTCTACAGATAATTGTGTTATATCATCTGCTCTATCTAGCATTGACATTACAGGAAAAACAAATATAAGTATAACTGCTAATCCAATTACTATAATTACTACTAAAGTTTCTCCTCTTTCTCCTAGCATAATAAACTCCTCCTTCTTAGATTGCCTATTTATTAATATAAAGCATAAGTATATATTCTTTTTACTGTTTTATTTGCATCTGGAGATTCACTATCATTTTCTATATTGTTTATTACTTCATCTTCTTGATAATATTCTCCAATATATTCTATATATCTATTATTTTTAATTTTATCATATAATCCCTCAGAATTCAAGGTAATCTTAGAATTTTTGTAAAAACTTTGAGATATTTGATTGAAACTTTTTCCGTAATCTGTATTAATTTTATTTCCATATAATAATGCCATGACAAAATCTTGTCTTTCACTATCATTTCCAAAGACAACAATATCACTTCTTTTTAAATCTATAAAATTAATTTCTTGTTGTGTTCCATCTGCCATTTTTTTTGTATATAAAGGCATTGGATTAGTTCTATTTCTATCAAGATAAAAATAAATTTTATAATTTTCTTTAAAAGAACGTGAAATAACTGGCAAAATAGATTCTACTCCTACTATCCTTTCTGTTGTATCACTTTCTTCCACATAACTTTGAACATATTCAGGATCTGTAGATTCGAAAATTGTATCTGCCGTTATTCTTGCTTGTGTAAAAGATGATATACTAATGGTTAATGCAACAACAAATAGTAAAACATCTGCTGCCATTTTTAAAGCATCTGCTACATTATCTTCCATCATATATCATCCCTTTCTTGTTTTTATATTAAAGTTCTGGATTATTTGTACTACCACCAGTAACTGTAATGGTTGTAATTAAAGCTGTTGTTTCGTTACGTGTCATTTTCACATTATAAGTTGCTCCTGATTTTATAGCATCTTCTGTTACTCCTGTAATAGTTATTTGTTTTTCGTCTGCTCCTTCTGCTGTTGCTGAGGCATTATTTGATTTTACTACTTCAAATAATTGTTTTAATTGAGAACCTCTTATCTTTCCTTGATAAGGTATTAACTTATTATTAAATGCCATTACTTCTTGGTCATTTAAGTTAATAGTTCCTAATGTATCTTGTGCTTGTGTAAAAACAAAGATACCTAATGAAATTAATAAAATTGCAAGTAATATTGCTCCTGCGATAATCAAAGCTTTTGATGCGTTTTCCATAAAAATTCCTCCTCAATTTTTGTTTTTATTTATCATACTAAATCATATTTAGTAATATTAATAACTTATTATCCTGATACTTGTTCAAAAAACATATATTTTACTTTGTGTGTGGTTTGATGATATTCAATTTTTGTACATTTAAATTTAATTTGATTGTAATATTGAACAAATATATCAATTCCTCCTAGATAGATTTCCTCCATTGTATGAATACTGTCGTCATCTGTAAATTTGATATCTATTCTAATAGAGTTTGTTTCATTTTCTATATATTTTCCTTTATTGTTTTTTGTTATTTCATTTTTAGTATTATCATCTATTGCCTTATTTATTAAACTAGCTAAATTTGTACCAGTAATTTCTTGTTGATAATAACTGTCATATTGCATATTTTCTTGTTTTGCTATTTTATAGTTTCTTTGATAGGTATAATAATAATAACTAAATATTGCTATTACTATAGTAACAATTACTAATATAAGAATAATTTCTTTTTTCATTTTTTATCCTTTTAATTATATTATTTTCTTTATTTTTTGACAAGTATATTTATCAAAAAATAATTGTTATTTTCTTGTAAATTTAACTTCTTTTACTAAACCAGTTATTTCGCTGATTCTAACTTGACAGCTGTAAGATGGCAATGCTCCACCATTTAATGCATTTAATTCATCTTGTAATAACATATTAATTCTACTTTCTGATAATTTTTCCAAATTAGAAATATTAGTACCTTTATTCATATTAATAGTGATATAGTAATTTCCTTCATCTGATGTTGTCAACTCATATTTTGTATTATTACTTTTTGCTAAATTTACAGCTGTAATAATATCATATATATTATTATCTTCTTTAACTGCAAATGAAGTAAATTGTGCGTTAAATTGGTCATCTTGGGTTTGTTTTACTTCCTTATGTATTCTATCAGAAGTCGCCGCAAAATCAGAAAAAAGAAATACTGCTAAAGACAATATTAATATTCCAATTAATACACTAGCTGCCATAATTAAGGCTTTTGAAGCATTTTCCATTTGATTTTAACTCCTATTTACTCAATTTTCCCATTAAACTGAAATTCTAAATATAGTATTCTACCTGTATTAGAATCATAATTAGTTCCAATGCAATCAAAATGTGCTCTTTTAAATTGAATATATTCATAATAAGCATATACTCTTTCTTTATAGTTTTGTATATCTTCATAAGATATATTTTTTCCTGTTATTGTTTTGAAAGCATTTTCAGCTACTTTTTTATTATTACTGGTTGTATTACTTTCTAAAAATATTTTTGTCATACCTGTTGCTAATTGATTTAATTCGTTTTCTGTTAAATCATCACTACTATTAGAGCTTCCTTTTGTTAATTCTTTTATTTTATTGTTGATGTAATCTTCAAATGTATTATTGCTTTTGTCTATTAGATAATCATTTTTATTATTTTGGAAGAAACGTACTACTCCGTCCATTGTAAGTGCTTTTTGATCTTTTCCATCTGGAGATTTTAGTGAAAATTTAATAGACATTGGTTGATATCCAACTTGAGAAGCTTCACTATTACCTACTAATGTTTTTCTTTTATTATAATCAATAACTCTATTTAGTAAAGAATATAACTCGTTTCCTCTTACATCTTTTCGATCATAAGTAATAAATTGATTATTAAATTCCACTATTTGTGACTCTAATTCTATTTGCTGATTAGTTTGCTGATAAGTAGATAAATTATTGAACAAAAGGACTAAAGCCCCTAAAATCATTAATCCTAATAAAACTCCTGCTGCCATTATTAGCGCTTTTGAAGCATTTTCCATTTAGCTTTAATCCTCCTTTATTTTAAAGTGATTGTGCTGTCATTGCAGCAAATGTATCTGACATACTTGTTAATCCAATAAATACTAATGGGATAATTAAATAGCCAATAAACATTGTTACCATTGGAGCAAATCCAATTGCTTTTCCTATCATTCCTTTTCTTTTAACTAATCTTTCATTAGACTCTTTTCTTTTTTCTTGATAGTAATCTCTTTCAGAATCTAATTCATCAAAAGCATCTGCTATTGGTATTTTTTCTACTGCTGCCTGCATACTTTCTATAATACGTATTAACATTGGATATGAAACTTCATTTTTCATTTCTTCTAATGCTTCCCATGCACCTGCTTCATAATTGTTTAAACATTTTGTAATAGGTGCTTTGAAAATATTAGCATATCTTTCTAGCCATTCTAATATAATTTCTACATTTACTCTTTCTATTCTCATTAACATTAAAATGATTGTATGGAATTGCATTACTTCATCTTCCATTTCTATTTGCCTCATTTTTACTTGGAACATTAAAATCCATATTGGTGCCATATAACCTATAATTCCAAATACAAATGCTAATAATACTTCAAACCATTGTAAATATTCACTATTAACAATTTGAATTTTTTCAAAAATTCTATCTACTGCTACTTCAATTTCTTCTTCTGTAGCTTCTGCGTAATACAATGACCTTCTAACTTCTCTTTCAACATCTTCTTTTTGAGTATCTATTTTACCTCTAAATTTATCAATAAATTTATTATCTTGTTCTGTTATTTCCATCGCCTTTTTTTCGTCACTAGCCGATACTCCGACCGGATTAAATTATAACTTGTTGTAGGTTCTGTATAAATATATTCCACTGCTATTTTATGTAAGTAAATAAATACAAATAAAGATACTATACAAGTAGTAATACATAATACAATTCTATTGACATATAACCATTCAATTTTCAAATGAGAAGCAGCATCTTTAAGTAAATCTTTTGTTTTTCTATATTCTTTACTTCCTTCTTTTGGAATGAATAAGTCAATTATTTTTTTCATTTTTTTGTATACTTTTTGTTGCCATGGATTTTCTGTATTTTTTATATTCATAGCAACAGAACCATTATCTTTTAATTTTCTAACTAATATGTAGCAAACAAAAGTAATTATTAGTATCAAAATTTGTACAATAGTTCCTGGTTTACCTGCATACCAGCTTTCTGTAAAACTAAAATTAGAAATTGCCCAATTTTTTAATGGTTCTAATAGTAAAACTGGTGCAATAGAAATAAATGATAAACTTTGGAATACATAATTTAATTTATCTCTTTTTAAAATTTCTAATTGCATTTCTTGTGTAATATTGTTTACATTTTTTAAGTACATAGAAGCCCCATCTACTTTTCTATCTCCGAATTCCTTTGTTAAATATGAAATTCCTGCAAATTCTTTTAAAAATGTATTAGGTGCTACATCATAATATTTTTCTAATTCTGTTTCTGGGTCGTCTGATATCAAAATTTCGTATATTTTTTCACCTTGTGCTGATACTGCCATTTCATCATCCTGAGAAACTTGATATATAGCTTCTTCTACCATATTAAATTCGTGATAAGCATGTCTAATTTCTGAGAAAAAGTCAATTTGTTCTCTTAGCAATTTATCATCTTTTTTATCAATTGAACCATCAATTAAAGTATCAATCATAAATAATTCAAATATTAATAAAATAAACATTATTAAATAATTAGAACTTGTAATAATTATAGTAACAATAATTGTAGGAACCACAATTGCTAAAGCTTTTGATATGATTTGAGCAGAGTCTTTTCTTGTTTTATATTCATCATCAATATTTATAATTTCTAATTTTCTTCTTATTTTTAAAATATATCTTTTTATAAATGGTATTCTTACATAAGTAAGATATAATTTTTGAAATAGAACTTCTGTTGAAAAAGTATTTGCTTTTGTTCCTTTTTGCAATTTTTGTATCTGCTTATATTCTGACTTTTTCATTTTCTTTGATAATATAAAATAAGCAACAATAATAATAGCAAAAAGTCCTGCTGCACCTCCCATTATGTATAAAATAACATCATTTGACACTCTATTAGCACCTCCTTTGCTTCGAATTAAACTTCTTCTTTTTTATGTCTTCCTCTTCTTTTAGGTGTTTCTTCTGCACTAGCTGTTACAGCAACAGCTTGTTTTTTATTAGACCAATGTTTTTCTATGAACTTATCAAATGCCTCAACATCTGTTTCGTCCATATTATTTCTCATTTCTCTTATATTTTCTTCTGAAATTGGATTTGTTATTACATATTCTCCATCTATATATTCTAATATATTTCTATATGCATAAAGTTTTTTATCTGTTGACTTTTCAAAAAATCTTGTTGCATTATCAAAAAATTTATCAAATTTTCCTTCTAATGTTTTTTCATTTCTATGATCAAATGTATATTCACTCTTACTTTCTAAAGGAATACATTCTGTAATTCTTTCTATATATCTTTTACCTCTGAAATCTTTTACTTGGTGAATATCAAAATTCAATACTTGTACAACTTGTTCTTCTGCAGTTTTTTCATCTGTAAACACACCTGTTCTAAGCATAGAGTTTCTTAAAGCTGTTACTAAGTTTGGAAATGTTTTTGCATGGTGAGTAAATAAAGTAAATTTAGATGCAACCTGTGCTGCTTGTATCATCCAAGATGCTACAGGGTCTGTTGCAACCTCTCCGATGATATTAACTGAACCATCTGTTTTCTTTTGAACATCAAGTCCTTCTTGTCCTGATATTGTATCAGTTTCACGGAATGTTAAAATATTTCTGGTTGGATAAATTTTTCTTAAATGAAGCTCAAATGCTGTTTCCTGAACACGTATATTCATAGTTTCATATATATTTTCAATCATTCCCATTAATAAAGTTGTTTTACCAGAACCTTGTTCACCAGTAATGGCTGTAATTCTTGCTCCTTTTACTAAGAATTTTAATAATTCAATAGCATCTTCTTTTCCTGGATCTCTTACTAATTGTTCTAAAGTTGCTCTTTTAACATCAAATTTTCTTACGAAAAATGCCCATGTTTCTGAAAAACTTGGTCTTACAACAACAACACGAGAACCATCTTTCATTTCATTTATTTTATAACCATTAGTATCTGATAATTGACCCGGGTTATTATATTTATAAATATTTTGACATACTCTTTTTAATTCTGCTTCTGTTCCAAATGAAAGAAAAGCTAAACGTATAGATTTACCTTGGAAAAATATCCATATACTATCACAAGCTCTTGGTACCTTATGTTCTGCTACTTGATTTAAATAATCTCCATCTGTTTGTGCTACTTGACTCAAGAAACTTTCTGGAAGTCCTGATACTCCTCCAGAAACTCCATCTATATTCATATCTCTTACTTCATCAATACTACTATATCCTTTATAATGTTGATAAATTCTTTGTACAACTATAGCTAATTTATCTGCAAAAGATAATACTATCTTTTCTTGCTCATAAATGTCATTTATTTCCTGTTCTGTTATAACATAACTTGGTTTTGTTTCTCCTTCTACGTATTTTAGAACAGCCAAATTGTATTTTTTTATTAATTCTGTTAAAGCCTCATAACCAAATTCTTTTTTAAATACATAAATTAATATATCAAACTTATCTTGTGCTGTTAAAAGAGATGGTACATCAAATGCAATAGCTTTAGATATATTTGTTTCGTCAACACCATATTCTTGTGCTAATAAATCATAAATCAATTCTTTTACATATTTTTTGTCATTCACATCTCCATAAGTACAACCTTTTAATGCCTTTTTCAATTCATATTTTTTGTTTTTCCTTCTTTTTAACTCTTCTTCAGAAAGACCAATATCATATAAATTTACTTTTGTGATTTCATCTAATCTTTTTTTAATGAACTGTTCCATTTTTTCAATAGTATATGTTTTGTCGTCTACATTAACAGTTTCTTCTACACTTTCTGTTTTTCTTTTTTTAATAAAATAATATACTGCAAAAATAGCAATTCCTACTACTAATGCTGTTAATATTATATTAGCAATAGACATTTTCAGGTCTCCTTTCGTTTATACTTTTACTTGTAAATCTTGTAGTCTATAAATTATATTTTCTGTTGCTCTTTTTACTTCTTCTATAAAAAAAGCATTTCTATCTTCAGGGTCTAATGTTTTTCTAAATCTTAAGAATAAATCCGGTACTTTAGCTTCTTCTGTTGCTTCAAAAAATAAAGTATTATATGGTATTGTTTGTATTATATTTTTCTCACCTAAATATCTTGTTATATTTTTAGCATTATATTTTGAATATTTATCATATCTTCCTATCATTAAAATTACTTTTTTAGTTTGTAGCATTGACATCTGTTGTTTTAATTCGCTATATTTTTCAATATCACGCAATCTTTGTCCTATATTTACTACTACAATATCAGATTGATGCATAATTGTTTTTTGTATTTCCGGGTCAATATTATCATCTAAATCAACTAATACAATATCATAATATTGATTTGCTGTAGTAATAATATCTGGGTAGGCATTTTGCATTTCTATATCGATTATAGCATTGTTTTGATTTGTGTTACTTCCTAGTAAAATTTCTAATCTATCTTTGAAAACAACTTTTGTATAATTAGTAATAACTTCTGGTGCTATTTTGTTGCTTCTTATTACTCTAGCTAGCCCGTCTATTCCATTTTCTATTTCTAAATTAGCATTAGGTCCAAAAATTCCTAAGTTTTTTTTCTTCTTCTTTTCTTCCCAAAAGCATCTTCTAAAATTATCTTCTCTATTAGTAGTAGACATCACTAATATCCTATAATTATGTTCAATCGCCATATAAGTTGCAATTGCTGCAATAGATAGTGTCTGACCCGTTTGTTGTTTACTACTATTCCAAAAAGTTACTATTGACATCTCTACACTCCTCTTTCTATAATTTTAACTGCTTTTCTTATTTGTCCTTCACTTACATCTTTTAGGATTTCTCCCACTATAAAAATAAGACTATCTTTATATTGTGCACTTAATTTTTTTAATTTAATTTTTGCAACTCTTTGATTTTCCGCAAGTACACTTGCATCACCATTTTCTATTGGGAAATATATACGATATTCACTCCATATAACTTTATATCCCATAGAAAGTGAATTAAGATAGTCATCTTCTTCTTTAATCATATCTTTAGAATATAAAATTTTTGTTAAACTCATTGTTTGTGGAATAGTACTTAATATTTCCATTCCTTTTTTTAATGAATATAAATCAAATGCTGTTACAAAATAATTCTTGTTAGCCTCCATCAACTGAAATCCTTCTATTTTTTCAGCAGTATCTGCATCTACTAAAATGATATCATAAGGTAAGTCTTCATTTTCTAGTCCTAAATATCCTTTAATATCTTCTATATTACTAAATCCAACTGCTACATCAATATCTTCAAAATCCGTTATATAAGCTAAAGTAGGATTTATAGCTGGTACAATATATTTTGCTTTTTGCATGATAGTAGAATCTACCATTAATACCCTATGATTCATAGTTGTTAAAATCTTGGCAATATTCAACATCATATCTGTTTTATCAAAAGCCCCTATAAATCCTATCTTCTTCATTTTTTTCTCCTTCCATTATTCTTCTGTAACGCCTGCTAAAGAATCTAAATATTGCTTTCTTGTTGTTTTTGAATTTGTAATACTTTCTTCTATTTTTGTTTCTAAATTAGTTTGTCCTTCTTCTCCTGCATTTTCAAGTTCTTTATTAATAACATCTGTTCTTTGTGTTACTTGTGAATCATTATATCTTGCATATAATGCATTTTTTGCTTCTTCCACAATGTTTGGATTTCCTTGTATTAATTGTAAAATTTCTCGTTTTACTGGATAAGTAGGTGTTGCTGCTTCTTGCATTCCTGGTTCTGAATATTTATTAATATATAATCTAGAGCCAACTAATTGATATGCCTCATAAATTGCATTACTCATTGCTAAAATTTCTTCTTCAGATAAATTCATCCAAACAGTATCTGTTGAATCAACACCAGCTATATTTGGTATTTCTACTTTTTTCTTAGACACTACAATATAATCCACCCCTGAAGGCATGGTTAATCTTACATCTACAAAATCTCCTGTTTCCAAGTCTGATGGTAATAAAATCATGTTGTATTCTTGTTTTCTAACATCATTTCCCACATTATCATCTTCTGTATATACCATTTCTTTTGATAATACAGTTCCTGATGTTAATTTTATTTTTGCCATGTTTTTATTTCCTAAGTCACTAGGTGTCAAATAATCTGTAGGTGCATTTGCCCTTGTTACTTGTGTTGTTTTTAAATCAGATTGTGTGAATTCCTCTCCTGAATCTAAATCTTTGTTTAAAACATATACTGTTACTAATGAAGCTTTTTCTTGTTGCTCCGCCTGTTTTATTTTTACTAATTGAAATCCTAATAAACCAATTATAATTCCTGTTATTAATAACATTATTAACATTCCTAATAAAAATGAATTTCTTGCTTTTCTTTGCATTGGATTTGTTGCCATTACAAATTCCTCCCTTTATTTTTATTTTTCTTTATTTTTCACAAAATAATCATCTATTATATTTTAACGCAAGCTTGTTTCAAAATCAATACAATCTCTGTTTGTTATAAAAAGTTAATCTTTTTGTAATATTTTTGTAATATTTGTCGTAAAAAAAGACTTTATCTATTTAATATGATAAGTCTTTTCTTACTATTTGAAAAATTTTTCTAATGCTTTTCCTACTCCATCTTCATTATTTCCATCTGTTATGCATTTTGCAACTTCTAATACTTGTGGGCAACTTTGTTTCATCGCAATACCCATCCCTACATTTTCTATCATTTTTTTATCATTCATATTATCTCCTATTGCCATTGTTTCTTCGTTTTTTATATTTAATTCTTTTTGTAAAAATTGCAATGCATTATATTTATCTACTTCTTGCAAGGAAATTTCTGTATAATAATATTCGATTGGTATTTCTTCAGTTCCTTGTCTAATCATTTTTCGCGACATATGAGATACATCTAATATCTCTACACCTTCTATTTTTCTTACTTTTCGAATGATAGCATTAAAAATACTGTTATTCTCATCACAAATTGTTATTTTTAAAAATCTATTTTCTTTTGTTTGTTTCACATACTCATACATGTTGTCTACAATATTAATCCTTGTCTTTTTGCTTTCTTCTTTTTTTAGGTTTTCTTTATGATAGTATAAAACATTGTATTTAAGTGTTTTTGCTAAAATTTCCTTATCTGTATAAACATTATATGATATACTGTTTTCTTCACATATTTTTATAATTTCTAACACTTTCTCTTTCGTCATATATTTTTCGTAAATAATTTTTTGTTTTTTCATATCGTAAACAAGTGCACCATTTCCAGCAATAAAATAATGTTCTGCTCCTATTTCTTTTGCTATTGCTTCTATAGAATCATTTGGTCTTCCTGAAGCTAATACTATTTCTACACCTTTTTCTACACATTTTTTTATTGCATCTTTTGTTCTATCTGTTACTACACCATAGCTATTTAATAATGTTCCATCTAAATCTATTGCTATTAATTTATACATTTTTTTCACTCCATTCTTAGTTCTTTTATTATACAAATATGTATTCTAAAAAGTCAAGTGCCAACATCAGGATTAAAAAAGGCAGGAAATCAAATCCTGCCTTTATGTATTTTATTTCTAAAATAAATAAAAACAAAATTTAACTTCCTGCAAAACTATTTAGAAAAAACTATTTCATTTGGCTTTCTACTTGTTGAATCATTTTTCTTACCATGTTTCCACCTATTCTACCAGCATCTCTAGCAGAAATATCTCCATTATATCCATCTTTTAAAGTAACACCAACTTCACTAGCTACTTCATATTTGAATTTATCTAAAGCTGACATAGCTTCTGGAACTAATTTTTTATTACTGTTGTTTGCCATTGTTTTTTCACCTCCTGTATATATACATTTTAAGAAAAAACTTTGTGTTGCTTTTTCTAATACTATCATTTGCAAAAATATATAAAAATAAACAGGAAATTTTTAGAAAAATTTTTTTAATTTATGATAAAAATTTGCAAAAAAAATTCTTATATAAAATACTTTATATAAGAATTTCCATTTTTTTTATTTTTTATGCATCATTTGAAGTTCCTGTTCCTTCATAAGGAATAAATTTGTTTACTACACTTTCTGGTTTTACTTCTTCTGCTCTAAATGTCATAAATGATGTATTTATTTTATTTTCTACTAATTGTTCTACTTCTTCTTGACTTGCATGTTCTGCTAAAACTAATTCACTAACTAAAATTTGTTTTGCATTGTTTAGCATTTTCTTTTCTCCTGTTGATAACCCTTTTTCTTTTTGTTTAAAACTTAAGTTTCTAACTACATCTGCAATTTCGTAAATATCTCCGCTTTTCATTTTGTCCATATTATCTCTATATCTTTTATTCCAGTTTTTATCCATTTGAGTTTCATCTTTTTCTAATATTCCAAATACTTTATCTGCAGATTCTTTATTTATAATATTTCTTACTCCTACTTCTTCTGCCTTTGCTGTTGGTATCATTACCTTTACCTCTCCTGGCATCTTTAGTATGTAATAAGATTGTTTTTGCCCTAAAATATCTTTTTCCTCTATGGAATCTATGGTTCCTGCGCCATGCATTGGGTAAACAATTTTGTCTCCTACATTGAACATGTAAGTCACTCCTTTCAGTATTTTTATTTTCATTATTTGGCGAAAAAAAATATAATAAAGTTATGTCTAGTATATAACTTTATTGGATTTTTTAACCATTTCTATTATACTACAAAAAATGGTAAAAGTCAAAGCCTTTACCACTATTCTTTATGTATATTTTCTCTGAAACGCCCTATATTCTAAGCATAAAAAATTTTAAATTTTATTTTTTTATCTAGTAGAACCAAATCCACCTATTCTTTCTCCTTCTGCTCTGTCATCATCTGTGATATAGAATTTTTGGAAAATTGCTTGTCCTATTGCTTCCCCTTTTTTTATTACAACATCTTCTTCTTTTATATTATAAAATGCAAACATAAAATGTCCATCATTATCTGGATTTCCATAATAGTCTTTATCTATTACTCCCACACTATTTGCCATAATCAATCCTTTTTTCTTTGGATTAGAACTTCTGTTATATAGTAATAACATTTCATCTTCTGGCATATATGCTTTTAATCCTGTTTTTACTAAAGTTGGATTCATTCCTTTTTTAAAACTTGGTATTGTTACATCTTCTGCTGCTTCAATATCATATCCTGCTGAATATTTTGTTTTTCTAATTGGTAAATTTATATTGCAATTTTCAAATCCTTTTGCAATTTCAAATCCTCTTATTTTTTCCATTTCTTTTCCTCCTACCTTTATTCCTCTTTTCGTATTTTTTCATAAATAGCCAAAAATGTCAAGAAAAGAATACAAAAAACTGTACTCGGCTTAGTACAGTTTATATCTTATATATTATAATAGTTTAAGTTCTAGATTCTACAATTAGTTTTATTCCTGTTCTGTCTTCTCCTTCCACTTCTACTTCTGCAAAAGCCGGTATGCAAACAAGGTCTACTCCTGATGGTGCTACAAATCCTCTTGCTATTGCTACCGCTTTTACTGCTTGATTTAATGCTCCTGCTCCAATTGCTTGCATTTCTGCTTTGTTTGATTCTTTTACTAATCCAGCTATTGCTCCTGCCACTGAATTAGGATTTGATTTTGATGAAATTTTTAAAATTTCCATTTTCTTTTGCCTCCTATAATTTTATTTTTTTGTTGCAACTTTTACAATTGTTATTTTAATGCATTTGGAAATTTTTGTAAATAGTTTTTTGGAATTTTTTTACTTTTTTCATCGCAATATTTTTACTTGTTCGACATTTTTTTAGTCTTTATATATTCTTTTTACTTGTTTTACTTTATTTGTATGAGCATCTATATCAAATATCACACCATTCAACATGGTTTCTCCTGTTGCAATTCGATATCTTTCTGGCAAAGTTGTTTCAAATCTTTTAAAAGAAACTTCTATATCCATTCCAATTACAGAATTTTTTGGACCTGTCATTCCTAAATCTGTTATATATGCTGTTCCTTTTGGTAATATTTTTTCATCAGCAGTTTGTACATGTGTATGTGTTCCATATACTGCTGTTACTTTTCCATCTAAAAAATATCCCATTGCAATTTTTTCTGCTGTTGCCTCTGCATGAAAATCTACTATGATGATATCTACCTGTTTTTGTAATTCTTCTACCAGCTCTTTTGCAATGATAAATGGATTTTCAGATAGTACATTAATATCTACTCTTCCAATTAAATTAATCACTGCTATTTTTTTATTTTGACAGGTATAAATACCATAGCCTTTTCCTAACAGTCCTTTTGGGTAATTAGCTGGTCTTATTAATTTAGGATGGTCAATAAATTTGAAAATATCTTTTTTTGCCCAAGTATGATTTCCCATAGTTATGACGTCGACTTTTTGAGATAAAATGTCATCTAAATTTTTTTGTGTAATTCCCATTCCTTCTGCTGCGTTTTCTCCGTTTACAATTGTAAAATCTATATTTTCTTCTTTGCGGATTTTATCTAATTGTTTTCTTAATTCTTTTATACCAGCATTTCCTATTAAATCTCCTATTGCTAAAATTTTCAATTTGTTTCCTTCTTTCTTTTTTTGCTATCATACTATATTTTTTCTATTTTCGCAAGTTATTTTAAAAGTATTTACCAGAAGTATTATCTTATTAAAAAAAGAGATTCCTATTGGAACCTCTATGTGTTTTATTTTGCGTAATCAACAACTCTTGTTTCTCTAATTACATTTACTTTTATTTGACCTGGATAATCCATTTCTTTTTCAATTTTTTGTGAAACTTCTCTTGCAAGTATTGTCATTTTATCATCAGAAATTCTTTCTGGTTTTACAATAATTCTTATTTCACGACCAGCTTGAATTGCAAAAGATTTTTCTACTCCTTCAAAAGAATCTGCAATTTCTTCTAAGTTTTGTAATCTTTTAATATAAGCTTCTAAAGTTTCACGTCTAGCTCCTGGTCTTGATGCAGAAATAGCATCTGCGGCTTGTACTAATACTGCTTCTAAAGTTTGTGGTTCTACATCTCCATGATGTGCTTCTACTGCATTAATTACTAATGGATTTTCTTTATATTTCTTTAAAACATCTACTCCAATTTCAACATGAGTTCCTTCCATATCATGGTCTAATGCTTTTCCAATATCATGTAAAAGTCCTGCTCTTCTTGCTCTTTTGGCATCTAATCCTAACTCTTCTGCCATAATTCTAGCTAAATTAGAAACTTCAATAGAATGATTTAATACATTTTGTCCATAACTAGTTCTATATTTTAGTTTACCAATTAGTCTTACTAAATCTGGATGTAATCCAATTACTCCTGTTTCTAAAACTGCTCTTTCTCCTTCTTCTTTAATTGTTGCATCAATTTCTTCTTTTGCTTTTTCTACCATTTCTTCGATTTTAGATGGATGAATTCTACCATCATCAATTAATTTTTCTAAAGCAATTTTAGCAACCTCTCTTCTTAATGGGTCAAATCCTGATAGAACAACAGCTTCTGGTGTATCGTCTATAATTAAATCTACACCTGTTAAGGTTTCTAGAGCTTTTATATTTCTACCTTCTCTACCAATAATCCTTCCCTTCATATCATCATTTGGAAGAGAAACAATAGATACTGTAGTTTCTTGTGAATGGTCAGCTGCACATTTTTGTATAGTATAACTTAATATTTCTTTTGCATTTTTTATAGCATCTTCTTTAGCTTTTTGTTCTTTTTCTCTAATTAATGCTGCTTTTTCTGCTGTCAATTCTTTATCCATTTGCTCTAATAATTTTTGTTTAGCTTCTTCTTTTGATAATGATGCTATTTTTTGAAGTTCTAACATTTCTTCTTCACGTAACTTTGAAATTTCTTGTTTTTGATTTTCAATGTCTTGTAATTCTCTTTCTATTTCTTTCTCTTTCTTTTCAAAGTTTTCAGCTCTTTTTTCTAAATTTTCTTCTTTTTGAATCAATCTTGCTTCTTGTTTTTGTACTTCGCCTCTTCTTTCTTTAATCTCTTGATCTAATTCTTTTCTATTATTCATAATTTCTTCTTTGGCTTTAAAAATTTCAGCCTTTTTTAGATTTTCAGCTTCTATTTTTGCTAATTCTACTAGTCTTTTTGCTTCATTTTCTGCTCCTTGAATTTTAGACTCTGCAACTTTTTTTCTATATGCCATTCCTATTGGTATTCCTATTGCAAGCGAGATTAAGACAGCGGCGATAATGATTACAATGTTCATTATTGACACCTCTTTCTTATTTAATTTTCAATGTTCGAATAAAATATATATTTCTATTTCTTTTCATATATTTTTTCTTACCTATTATATTTTATCTTTATTATTGTAAAGTGTCAAGTATTTTTACATAATTTATTAGCATTGGTTGGCATTGGTTCCAGGTTTGGATGCCAAATTTTTGGCATTGGTTCCAGGTTTGAATGCCAAATTTAGAACCAATGCCAACAAATA
>CALXME010000029.1 GCA_944389395.1 uncultured Clostridia bacterium
GTCTTTAGGCGCTGGCAATGTTATAAGCCCTTTTAGGGCAAGTTCAAACCACGCGTTTTACACGTGGTTATGATTATATAAAAGTACTATTTTCTAGGGTTTTAGGAAATAGTATTTTTTAGTTTAATTCTAAAAAGTTCTAAAAAATTCTCAAAAATCCGATTATTTTGTTCCGCAAAATGTTCCGCAATGAATTTTTGCTATTTAAAAAATGTTCAGAAATGTTCTGCAAAATAAAATCAATTGATATTTCGACACTTTCAGGAATTTCAAAACTGAAAGGAGAACTATTGTTATGGATTTTATACCCTACAAATCAAACGAAACATTGGAGCATAAATACTATCAAATTCCACAAGAATTATTTGTAAACGAAAAATACAAAAACAAATTAAATTCAGATAGTAAAATTTTATATGCCTTTTTATTAGATAGATTATCTTTATCTCAAAAAAATCATTGGATAGATGAAGATAATAATGTTTATCTAATTTTCACAAGAGAAGAAGTACAAGAAAAATTAAATTTATCAGATAAAACAGTTACTAAATCATTCAAAATATTAATGGAAGTAAATCTTGTTCAAGAAAAAAGACAAGGTTTAGGAAAACCTAATTTAATATATGTTGGAAAGATAAATCATTCAGACTCGGAGAATTTACGATTCTTGAATCGTAAAAATTACGACTCTGGAATCGGAGAATCTACGACTCTTGACTCGGAAAATTTACGAGGAATCAATACTAATAATATCAATACTGAGTCCATCAATCCTAAAAGTGATGAAGAGCTTTTATTGATAAAAGAGAAATGTAATTTAAATGAATTTACAAAAGAAGAAAAAACAATTTTAGAAGATGTAATTGATAATCTTTATTATACAGATAATTTAAAAGTTGGAAATATAACAGTTAATCATTTAAAAATATCGGACAAGCTTAATTTAATAACAAAAGATAATCTTGTTCAATTATTGGATATATTGAAAAATACACCTAATATACAAAATGCTAAAAATTATTTGATGATTTGCTTATACAATAATTTGGGAAATACCAATATAAACAAAATAACCAAAAAGGCAGATACCATTAAGGCAAATGAAAGGGAATATCCTGCTGGCTCACTTGATTTCTTATATGCTAACCTTGATACACTAGATGATACTATATAAGAAATTGCTCAGATATGAAGTTGCAAGCACGAACTTTAAACTGCGACTTCACTATAATTTGTTATAGTGTAAGCTATGGCAAATTATAGCCTAAAAAATGCTTTAACAGTTTTTAGGTAATACCCCGTAGGGCACACAGACAAACTTGTTTGTCTAGTGTGTTAGACAAATAAATTTGTTTTAGTGCAAGAAAGGACTTTGGAGCTATGAGTTATGCTATAGTAAGAAATGAGAAATTAACACGAGCTGAGGTAAATGGTAAATGCACCCACAATGATAGAAAAGCAAAATGTCATACAAATAAAGATATTGATCGGGGCTAGAACACATTTAAATTATTATATAAAGAAAAACAATTACACCTATACAAAAGAATTTGATAAATTAAGAAAAGAACAAAATTTAGCAGGTCATTTAAGAGGAAACAGCATTATAATGTGTCAAATGATATTTACTTCTGACCAAGAATTTTTTAATAGAATTGGAGAGCAAGAAACAAAAAGATACTTTGATGAATGCTATAAATTTATCTGCAATTACAAAAATCTTGGAGAAAAAAATATTATATCCGCTGTAGTTCATTTAGATGAAGGAGCGCCACATTTACACTTAATGTTTGTTCCAGTAGTTCATACAAAAGATAAAGATGGCAAGCCAATAGAAAAAATTTGTGCAAGAGATTTTTGGAAAGGAAGAGATAGTTATAGGAAATTACAAGATGCATATTTTGAACATGTTAAAAGTAACGGATTTGATTTAGAAAGAGGCTTATATGTTGAAGAAACTAATAGAAAGAATCTGTCAGTTGAAGAATTTAAAAAAGTAACTAATTATGCTAAAACGAAAGAAATTTTAAAAACTACAACTTTAGAATTGCCAGACACACCAGAACTACAAGATATAAAGAAACTTGTTTTAAATAGAGATAAAATAATTGAAGAACAAATTATAAAACCTCAAAACAAGCTAATAAAAGAACTTCATAATGAAAATGTGGCTTTGCACAAGGAATTATCTAAACAAACTGAAATAATAGATGTTGCAGAAGAGTTTGTAAAAGAAAAAGAAAGTTTACAAAATGAAAATAAAAATTTAGAACGAACTATTTGTTTATTGCAACAAGCTAAAAATCAAGATGAAGAAGATTTAAAATTTGAATATGAAAATAAAATTGACCATATAGAACATAAATATCAGAAAAAGATAAAAGAATTAGAAAAAGAAAATAAAGGCTTAAACAAAATAATTGATAAATTTAAAGATAATTTAAAAAAGTTTCTTAAATGGTTGTGTCATAAATTTTCATATCCTTGTGAGGATGACCTTATAAGAGATTTTAATAAAGAAACATATTCGTATATTAATTTTGAAAAGCAACTCGATACAAGCCATTTTGAAAAGGATGATAATGAAATGGATTATGATATGTAGAAAGGATTTGATAAATATGAAAATAGATTATAGAAAATGTGGAGATTACTACATTCCTAACTTGGTAATCTCAAATACTAAAAACCTTAAATTAGGAAAATACGGCAAAATGAGATTAAGTTATTTGAAAACTCAAAAGAAAGCAGAATATTCAATTTTATTAATGGAAGATAAATTAAGTGAACACTTACAAGAAATTGATAAAACTGCAACGGCTAGATATAACCTATTAATGAAACAATTTGCAGAACAAGAAAATATTACAGAAGAATTAAAAGCCATAAATCAACTTGAGTGGGTTGGCAAAATGAATTCAATTAAAAATCGTGCTGAAGAAATTATATTTAGTGAATTAATTTATGTATAGGGGGATTTGCAATGGAAGAAAAATTAAAGCCATTTATAGAAGAATATAGCGATGACTTTTACGAGAGTATTGAAGATATAAGACAATATTTAATGAGATACAATAAAAATTATAGAGAAATCAAAAATAAGATTCATAAAATTATAGATAGCAACTTAAATATTCAAAAATTGCTTGATGAAACTCATTTAGAAGACGGATTAAGTGCAGGAGAATGTAGAGATTTATCACAAGTTATTGTTTTATACAATAATTTACAGGATATTTTAGAAAAAGAAATTTATTTTAAAGGTGGTATGGATTTGTATTACTATTTTAAAAAAATTGGAGTAATAGACTAAACCAAAAATACGGAATGAACTTTAAATATTCATTCCGTGTTTTCTTAATTCTTTCCCCAAAATTTTTTTAATTTGTTTATTAGCTTAATTACCATAGACTCTTTATATTCCATTATTCCAGTAATATTTGACGTTTCTTGCATTTTTTCATAAGTTGCTTTTTTAAAAATTTTTTCCGAATTATAAAACGACATATGATTTTTGTAATATTTTTCTTTTAAGCGTTCCTTTTTTTCTTTGCTAATCCAATAATTTACATCAAGCCATGCTAAAACATGTTTTGTTTCAGAGGAAATGTTATTCATATTAAAAAGATCATTTTTATCTATTAAAGTGTTAAAGTTATCATTTTTATTTTCTTTAATAAATTTTAATAATTCAATAGGAATTTTCATTACTGTCATCTTATCCATATAAGACAATATTTCATATACCTCTGTATATGTATTTTCATTTATCATATTATTTTTCACCTTTACTCATAAATACTTTTTTTATTTTGGAAAGTAATTCTTTTCCTATGCCATGTTTATCCTCATAAGCTTCAATTAATTCTTCTTCATTTAATTGGTTTTCGAGGTTCTCGTGTGTAGCTCTTTTAGCAGCAAATTGTTCTCTTGAATATATTAATAGATCATTTTTCATGTTTACAATATTTTCTTCAGCTTTTTTTTGCGCTTCTACATCTTCTTCTTCTATCTTTTTTATTTCTTCATCAAAAAATTCTTGATAAGCATTTTCTTCATTTTCTACAGTTTCTAGAAGATTACTTGATTTATCTAATAATTTTCTTCCGATTATAGTTCCTTTAAACACATGAGCTCCTTGAAGTGACAATGTAGCATATTTCATAAGCTTTCGCATCCTTCTTTCTTGTTCTTTAACACCTAATTTATTTTCTAAATATTCTTCATATTTTGCATTATTTTTTTCACTTCTTTTTTTATCAAAGAAATTTGCTCTGATTTTTTGTGTTTCATCATCATATAAGCCATCTTTACGCTCTGTTTCATATCTATTCATTAATTGATTATATTCTTGTATTCTCTCTTCGTTTGTATCAATAATTCTTCCATTTCTATAAATATACCCTTTTTGTTTTCCATCTATTTGACATATTATCATACTTTCTCTATCTTTTTCAACTCTTAATAAACTTGTCGGATACATTGAAACATCTGCTAATCCATCTTTTTCTGTGGTATATTCAGACATTTCTTTTATTCTTTCAACTCCATATTCTGGGCAAATTTTTAGTTCTCTAGAATATTCATGTTTACCACTATTTAAAGAGAATCCATATTGCCTTGAAAGAAAATCATCTGCCTTTTCTAATGTATATACTCTTGTTAGTTTATTTTTATCATCAAATACGTATATCTTTGAATTTTCATCTGGGAAAATATATCTTACCCCACGACTATTATTATATCCATCAAAAATGCCATCTGTAATACTAATAGCATTAGGATATTGTTTTTTTATAGAATCTCTAATACTATATGCTAAATGATACAATGCCTCTAAGTTAGGAATATAATTTTCTAAATGTCCATACCTTCCAGAAAAAAATGCGTCACTAATAGATGAATCAGCAATAGTTGTTTCGAACTCAACTTCATGAGTATTGGTTCTTTCAGATGAAACATCATCAATAACATAAAAATCTATTAAGAACTTCTTCCATTCTTCATGGCTCTTAGGTGTAAGTTTATCAGAAAAGTATGACTGCATACCTTTGTATATTTCCTTTCTAACATCTAAAGGCAATTTTATTTCCCTATTTTTTTGCAAAAATTGTGTACCAATAAAATAGCTTAAATCATGTCCATTTCCACCAATTTTTTTTATAGACTGTTCTATTAATTTATTTATTTTCTTTGGAGCAATATTATAAATTCTACTTAACTCGGATTTTATATCTTTATCACCAATTAATAGCTTATATTCTTGTTCAGGAGTAAGATTATCTATTACTACTTGTAACTCTGGTGCATCGGTTGGAACATCAAATTCAATACAAGGCAACAACAAGCCCTTTAAATAATATTCACATATAAGTCCAAACTGAGAACCTAATAATCGTTCATTATCATTTATTTCTTCTAATGACATATCTTTTTTATCTTCTTGAAATTCTATATATTTCTTTCTAAAAATACTTAATAAATTATCTGCTTGATTTATACATTTTATTGCGCTTTCAACTTTTCTTTCCATTAAAAACCTCGCTTTAAAAAATTCCTTTAATACTCAATATCTATGGATAATTATTACATATTCTATATTTTTTTTCAATATTTTTTTTAAATTTGTATATCATTTATAAGTTTTGTTATATAATATAAATATATAATTAATTGGTCTGAAATAATTTACTAAATTAGGACCTAACCAATGTTGATGGTAATCATCACAAAAGGTCTTTCAAACGAATGGCTTTATTTTTTCTGTGCAGTTCTATGTAAATTTTATAGGTTAAATTTTTGCAACTTTTTGACCTACAACTTTTATAGGTCAAAATTTTACGATTTTTTGACCTATACTTAAACTTATTGAAATATTAAAAATTTTGTGAATATTCAAAATTTATTTGACATATACTAGAAAAAGTAGTATACTATATTTAACTTAAGTTATTCATGTGAGGTCATTGAATAACACGAACTAAATGTGTGGTAGCATTTAGTTCTATTTTTTTGCAAAAAAAATAGAAGTGAAGAGTGGTAGTTCTTCACTTCATTGACTATTGCTAGTCTTTTTTGTCATCTGGTTGTTTGTCTTCGTATGTACTTAATAGTAATACTATAAGACGCCAGATTAATTCAAATGAGGTCATCTGAATAACACCTCCTTTCTCAAAGATTTCCTTTGAAAAGGCTAAAAGCATTATACTCTAAAATTCTTCGAAAAACAATAATTTTATAGAAGTTTGTATACAAAATACATTTTATAAGATATAATATCAAACATAGGTATGAAATAATTTATTAGAGTAATTCCTAACCCGCGTAAACGCTGAGCGTTGCAAGAAGTCATTTAGACCTGAAATACGGTCAAGTTGATATAAAAAATTAACCTAATCGCCACCATAACTATATACCTATGGCGGTAATTAGGTTAATTTTTATTTTTTTCTATCCAATCACAAAATTCTGTACCAGATATTTCTCCATTTCTATAGCGTAGTAATTGTTCTCTTGCTGCAACTCTCCATTCAGAATATTCTTTTTGCAGTGTCTCTTTTTTATCGTCATCTGCAGCACGATAAACCTGTGTTATTCTTCTTTGATATTCTCTTTTATATGTAAGTTCTGCAACATCTTCTGTAACTTTATCTGCATAAACTTTACGAGAAGCAAATGTTTTACATGATGGACTTCCATCTTGATTTGGTAAATCGCAATATACTTCTTTCCCAGAATATTGTAAATAATATCTTCCACAATTTTGACAAATACTTAAATTTCTTTTTCCATACATTACTAAATCAGTTAAAGCCATATACGCCAAAGCAAGATGAGATTTGCTTGAATAATGTTTCATAACACCAATATTTGATTCTTTGTTAGCAATTTGAGCTGCAATTTTATCAATATATTTTATATTGTTTGAATTATCTTCATTTATTTTTCCATTAGGATACTGACTTAATCGAATAAATGATGTATACTCTGTTATCTCTAAAATACGAGAAATCGCCATTAATTTTGCATATTTATCAGAAATTTTCCCTTCTCTATATTCATTTAGATTAAATACATAATCAACAATCTTTTTTAATTTAGATTGAAAAGAAATATATTTATCCTTTACTAATGAAAATGTTTTATCATAATAACTTAAAAATTGTTTTGTAGATATATATCTTGTTGCATATAAGGTCGGATTCGTTTCATTAAGTAATGAAATTGAGTGAGTTCCTTCTATTCCATAATAAGCAAAAAAACTATAATAAGCTTTTTCAGATGATGAAAAATCAGCATTTAACATAGTGGTTAGAAACGTACCATAATCACGATTAACCATTTGTCTAACTAATTTATCATAACGTTCATTTCGAGATAAATCAATTTCAACATGAGCTGAAAATTTATCTTTTTCATCATCTAATGCTATTTTAGATTTATGCAAATATAGTGAGGTGCTATAATTTTCAATATCACCATATGGATCAAATATCATTGAAATCTCGTCTTTTGGAACATTTATATTAAATATATTCATACCAATTCTATCCCTTTCTGTTAGAAATATAAAATATTTTTGAAAATCTGTTGACATTTTATAAAACATCTTCTATAATGTAGATGTATTTAAAGTGGCTTGTTATATTTCTCACTAGTATTATAGAATATTTTTTATAATAAGTCAATAGAAATAGTAACTTTTTAGTACTTTGACAAATATGTTCTAGATTTAAGGAACATCATATTTTCATTTACAAACAATTAATGAAACTTTTGCTTAGTCACAACTTGAGCGTTGAAATCAGAGTAATCGACTGATGAGCCGTCGCACGTAATGAGAGCAAGTCGGATAGAATCGGACTGGTGTAATTCCAATGTAAGACAAAATATAAAAAGACAAACGATAAATAATTATGATAAATCTATCATTAAAAAATTAATTACAAGGAGGACAAATATATATGAAAACATTAAATGGTATAACATTTTTAGAAACAAAAGATATAAAAAAAGCTTTACAAATCGGAAATAAAACTTGTTTAGACCTATTTAATAAAAAAGACTTTCCAGGAAAGAAAATAGGAAAATCATGGTTAGTTATGGAAGAAGCCTTTAAGGATTATTTTAAATTTCAACAAAATACAAATATATAAAAAACAAGAAGATTTAAATATGCGACATTTAAACCTTCAAAAATTCTAAACTGAAAGAAAACTATTGCTATAAGTTTCCTTAACTGCTATAATTATAACATAAAATCCAAATATAGCAATAGTTTTCCTTAAATTTAAACAAAAAGGAGAGTTCAATTATATGGAATTTAAGGGAATTACTGTAGGTACATATATTTCAAGAAAACCGAAAAATAAAAATGAAAAAGATATATGTGCTAATTGCGAAATTAATACAAAAATACAAAAAAGTAAGTACATTGACAAAGAAAAAGAATATGAATTATGCAAAAATTGTGACAAATGCTATGTTTCTAAAAGCTGTAAAGCATTATTAACTATAGGTAGAGATACAACCACAGGGAAAACAATAAGAAAAACATTTGGTGCAGAAACTGAAGAAAAAGCTTTAGCAGATGCTCTGCAATATAAGTTGGATATGGACAAGAACGGTGGACCGAGAATAATTACAAAAAGTAATAAAACACTTGTAGAACTTATAACAACTTGTATTAACGAATCATATAAGCTAAAAAAAATTGATCAATCTACTTATAAAAGAAAAATGGACACATTAAAGAAAATAGCTAAAGCACCATTTGCAAATAAAGCGATTTCTAAAGTTTCAAGAGATGAAGTTATAAATTATCTATCAAATCTCTCAAAATATTCTGAATCAACTATAAAGCAAAACTATGAATTATTATGTATGGGATTTGGCGAAGCTGAATATCAAAAAATAATTGAAGAAAATTTTATGACAGGATACAAAAGGGTTATTAAACCAAAAAGCGAATATGTATCACATAAAAGAAAATCATTAACAATCGATGAAGAAAAGAAATTAGTTGATTATTTAATGAATATTAGTTATGAAGAATGTTCTTATAAATATCTACTTTTGTGGCAATTAACAACAGGAATGAGAATTGGTGAAACTTTAGTTTTAGACTATAAGAAAGATATTATACTATCTGAAAATAAAGTAGAAATAAGAAGAACTCAAACCAAAGATGATAAAGGCAATATTATAATTGGAGATACAACAAAGACAGATAATGGTAGAAGAACTCTAACAATGAATAATATTAGTATGCAAATAATGGAAAAAGCTTTAGAACATAAAATAAAAAATAAAGATAACCTCTTATTCTGCAAACAAGATGGAACAATGCATTTAGAAAATTCAATAAATAGTTGTTTAAAAAGAATTGCCCTAAAATTAGGTATTGGTATTTATGAAGAAGAAAATTCTAAAGGAAAATTAGTTAAAAAGACCGATGTTCATACACATATGCTTCGTGGTACTTTTGCAACAAGATGTGCCGAAGCTAAAATTGCACCAGTTGTATTAAAACAAATTCTTGGACATAAAGATATTTCTGTTACTATGAAATACTATGTTGATGTAGATGGCTCATTTATTGAATCTGAAACTGATAATGCTATATAATATCTTGTTGATAAAAATATATTCGGTGTCGAACTACCACAAGCAAATGTTGCATAAAGCATTTTATAATACAAAAGATAATTCATTGGAATTTTGCAGAATTTTAAGCATATTTAAGTTTAAATGTTCTGCAAAAATGTTCCGCAAATTTAAAATTATTACCTGAAAAGGTTGAAATGTCAAAGAAAATAGTATTTGGAAAAGGCAACTCACCTCGACCAGAAAAAGGAGCTTTTTATAAGCTCCTTAAATTGTTTTTTTGCTGTTTTAAGCTTTTTTCCTCTAGCTTAACTGCGTATTTTTTAGTTTTTGCTAGCTTTATTGTTGCCAATACTACTATCGTAATTTACTTCCTTAACATTAAATTTTTTTGAATACAAAAAGCAATCCTTATCATGAGAATATATAATTCCAATTGATTGTAAAAAAGAATAAATAATAGTACTACCAACAAATTTCATTCCTCTTTTCTTTAAATCATCAGATAATTTATCTGATAAATCATTAGTAGATTTATCAACCTCATAAATAATAACATTTTTTGAGAAAAGCATTAAATAATTAAAAAAAGAACCAAATTCATCTTGTATATCCTTAAATACTTTACTATTATTTATAGTAGCAATAATTTTCGACTTGTTCCTTATAATACCTTTATCTTCCAATAAAGATTGAACTTTATTTGTATCATAATTACATACTTTATTTATATCAAAATAATCAAAAGCTTTTCTAAAATTTTCTCTCTTATTCAATACACATTCCCAAGAAAGACCTGCTTGAAAAGATTCTAAAATTAACATTTCATATAAATATTTATCATCAGAATTAAAAACGCACCATTCATCATCGTGATATTTAACATATAGTTTGTTTTTTATATTACACCATTTACATCTTTTTTTCATAATATAGTACCTCTTTTTGGAATAAAAAATTTAGTCATATCATTATGCTCAAGTTTTAACAATTCTATTTTATTATTTAACCCACCACTATAACCTGTTAAGTTTCCATTAGCTCCAACAACTCTATGACAAGGAATAATTATGCAAATAGGGTTCCAACCAACAGCACCGCCAACAGCTTGTGAAGACATTGTTTTAAGAGATTTTTTCTGTGCAATAATTTTAGCAATATTATTATAAGTTAAAGTTTCTCCAAAAGGTATAGTATTCATTATATCAATTACATCTTTTCTAAATGGAGTTAAATTATCTATTTTATATTTTGGAATAAAATTAGGATTCGCACCAGAAAAATAAATATCGAGCCACTTAATAGTTTCCTTAAATATCGGAATTTGTTTTTCTTCGCAATTCATAGTACATTCCAAAGGAACGTCTGAATTATCAAACCATAATCCTGTAAGATATTCTCCATCACTGTTCATACAAATATCTGAAAAAATATCTGGAGTTTTATATTTGTATTTATATAACATATAAGTACCTCCTAAATGTAATTTAGAATCAAAATTAAAAAAAGAACTAGATTACTGTTATAGGAGAAATCTAGTTCAATAAACAAAAAATAATAAAACATATAAATATATGAGTTATTACTGGCATTGTAGCAAAAAAACCACAACAAGTCAATAAAAAAACAAAAAAATATAAAGTTTTCGTCAAAAAATTAAGATTTATATAAGATAGAGTATAATACTTAAGGCTCTAATGAATAAAAATCTAAATCCTTAAAAGCCGGGTCATATAAATTTTTCCCCTGATAGTCAAATCTAGAACCATGACAAGGACAATCCCAAGTTTTATCTACATCATTCCAAGAAAGCAAACAACCTAGATGAGTACAAATAGGTTTTACAGCATAAATTTTTCCATTTTGAGCTTTATAAATACCTACTTTCTCATGGTTTATTTCAACAATACCACCAGAATTATTAGCAATATTTTCAAATTGCATATGAGATAATTTTAGTTTATCAAAAAATAAAGAATTAGTAGATTGTACTAATATATTTTTCATTTCGTCATAATTTTTTAAAGGTTTCAAACGAGTAGAACTGAATAAATATTGATAAGGATTTTGTCTGCCACAAATTTCATCAACAATAATGTTAGCTGCAACATTACTTAAAGTCATTCCCCACTTTTTAAAACCAGTTCCCACAAATACATTAGGCATCATGCTAGAATAGATACCTATATAAGGAAGTTTATCAAGAGAAATACAATCTCTTGTATTCCAACGATATAAAATCTCAGCATCAGGATAATAACGAAAAGCTTCCTTTTCTAATAAACCATAACTATCTTGATAACAAGTAGGCTGTCCAGTTTTATGCTCACCACCACCGATTAGTAAAAGAGATTTTCCCTTATATCTTGCTGTTCGAAAAGAAAAAATAGGATTTGTAAAATTAATATACATACCATTAGGCAAAGTTTTCTTTGTATCTACTGCAATTAGATAAGAAGTGGATTGATACATTTTAGTAAAATAAAAGCCAGGAAAATTAATAAAAGGGTAATGACTAGCAACAATAACAAAATCAGATACTACGGTATGACGATTAGTAGATATAACATAAGAGTTAGCTTCTTTTTGTACATCTGTAACAATCGTATGTGTGAAAATTTCACCATGGTGAAGAAGAACAAAAGAAGCCAAACCGTACAAATATTTTAAAGGATGAAATTGAGCTTGATTTTTAAAACAGATAGCTCCTTCTACCTCAAAAGGCAAACCTAGTTTTGTGACAAATTCAGAATGAAATCCAAGCAAATCAAGAGCAGATATTTCTTTTTTTATAGCACATAATTCGGATTTTTTAGTTGTATAAACATAATTGTTTTCTAAAGTAAAATCACACTTAATATTTTCTTCTTGAATAATCTTTTGTATATCTTTAATAGCTTGTTCATTAGCAAGTAAATAGTCTTTAGCAAATTTTTCACCATAAGATTTTATTAAATAATCATAAAAAAGACCATGCTGACTTGTTATTTTAGCAGTTGTATGACCAGTTGTTTTTTCTCCAATATCATCTTTTTCTAAAACAATTACATGATATCCTAATTTTGTTAAATAATAGGCACAAGTAAGTCCAAAAATACCAGCACCAATAATACAAACTTGCGTTTTTTTATTTTCTGGTAAAGAAGAAAAAGATATATTTTTATCAACAGAATCTAACCATAAAGAATTCATTTTTGCTTTCCTCCATTATTTTTATCATAGTATAACCATTTTCAATAAGAAAAATGATTAAATCATAAAAAAAGTGGAAAAATAATAAAAATAATGATATACTACCAAAGAAGAAATATAAAATAAGGAGGAAGAAAAATGAGTAAAGAATTAAAAGAAAAACTTTTTCTTCAAAAAAAAGACGGATGGGAAACCATAAAAGAAGAAGAAAAAAGCAAAATATTTGCAGTATCTAAAAGTTATATAGAATTTTTAAATAAAGCAAAAACAGAAAGAGAATTTATAAAAGAAGCAAAAAAAATCGCAGATGAAAATGGATATAAAGATATTATGATGTTTGATTCTTTAAAGCCAGGAGATAAAGTATATTTTATCAATAGAGAAAAAAGTATGTATTTAGCAATCATTGGAGAAAAAACAATAGAAGAAGGATTGCATATTATTGGTTCACATGTAGATTCTCCAAGATTAGACTTAAAACCAAATCCTTTATATGAAGATACCGGACTTGCTTATTTTAAAACACATTATTATGGAGGAATTAAGAAATATCAATGGACAACGATTCCTCTTAGCATACATGGAGTAATTGTAAAAGCCAATGGAGAAAAAATAGAAATCAATATAGGAGAGAAAGAAGAAGATCCTATTTTTACTATCACAGATTTATTACCACATCTAGCACAAGATCAAATGAATAAAAAGCTAAAAGAAGGAATTGATGGAGAAGACTTAAATTTATTAATTGGAAGTATTCCTTATTCAAATACTGATGTTTCTGAAAAAGTAAAACTAAATATTTTGAATTTATTAAATCAAAAATATGGAATTACAGAATCTGATTTCACCAGTGCAGAATTAGAATTAGTACCAGCATTTCGTGCAAAAAGCTTAGGATTTGATGAAAGCATGGTAGCAGCCTATGGACAAGATGATAAAGTTTGTGCATATACTTCATTACATGCAATGATGGAATTAGACAAAGTAGAAAAAACAGCAATATGTATTTTATCAGATAAAGAAGAAATAGGAAGTATGGGAAATACAGGAATGGAATCACAAATGTTTGACTTCTTTATTTCTGAAATTTTAAATAAATTAGGAATTAATAAACCAAATTTATTAAACAAAGTATTTTGTTCAAGTAAAATGCTATCTTCTGATGTGGATGCAGGATTTGACCCAATTTATAGTTCAGTATCTGACAAAACAAATGCAGGATTTTTAGGAAAAGGAATTAGCCTAAATAAATATACAGGAGCAAGAGGAAAATCAGGAGCTTCTGATGCAAATGCAGAATATGTTGCTTGGGTAAGAAATATATTAGAACAAAACAACATTTTATATCAAATTGCAGAATTAGGAAAAGTGGATATTGGTGGAGGAGGAACCATCGCATACATTTTAGCTAATAAAGGAGCAGATGTTATTGATTGTGGTGTACCTGTTTTATCAATGCATGCACCTTATGAAGTAACTAGCAAATTTGATATTTACGAGGCATATAGAACTTATAAAGCATTTTGGAAAAAAGACTAAAAAAATAAAGGAATATTTAGAAAAAACAAATCTAAATATTCCTAATCTATATAATAAAAGCAAAAGAAAACTAAAAATAAAAAATTATAAATCTTTCAATAAATCAATAATTTTACTAATAAAAATTAATTTATCTTCGGATAAATCACATAGTTTTTCAGAGATATCAATTTGATTTTTGACTTTTTCATGAAGAATAAAATCTTTATATATGGTGTTAGGGGCAACTCCTAAAGTATTCATATATCTAATTAATGTTTCAGTACTAATACCTCCATTACCATTTTCTATTCTAGAAACATATTTTAAAGAAATTCCAACTTGTTCAGAAATTTTTTCTTGAGTCAAATGATAATTTTTTCGATATTTTTTTTAAATTTGCCCGATTGTTTTATCAACTTCTTCTTTAGATATAGAATCCATTTCGTACCTCCGATAAAAAACTACTATAATAAGTATATCAAGCATTAGAGAAATCTTGAACACAGTAACACTATAACTAAAAGCAAAACAAAAAGTTATGAAAAATAAAAAAAATAGCTTGAAAAACCAAAAGAAAAGTGATAATATTAAAAAATAACAGTATCACTAATAGTGATACCATAAAAAATAAATTTTTATACGAAAATATTTCTGGAAAAAAAGAAAGGGAAAAGGAATTGTAAAATTATGGTAAAAAATGAAGAGTATTATAGTTTCTTAAAATCTATTAATTCATGTATTAGTCATGGTGATTATTATTCTGTAAAAGAATTATCTAATTTAAACTTAGAAAAAATGAGAAAAGAAGAAATAAAAATGAAAAAAGACATTAAAAATTTAGATAAAAAAGAAAAAATAAAATTTTCTAAAGAAACACCTTTAGAGGAATGGAATAGTAAAGATTTAACAACATTAGTAAAATACTATTCTGAATATATCATAAAAAAAATAGAAAAAACAAAAGATATAAAAGAATTGCAAAAGGAAACAATAACAATAGAAGAATTTATTAAAAACATATAGTTTAAAGAAAATAAAAATCTTTAAGCTATTTTTATAAAAAAATAATTATCGAAAAACAATAAAAAAATATTGACAAATAGTAAAAATGAATATATACTATTGCCAAATAAGGAGGGAAGAATATGGGAACAATAATGACAGGAAGTATCATTTTAAGTATTCTACAATCTATTCTTTTTTGGGATAAACACTTAGGAATATCTGTATTTATATTTACAACATTAGCCATTTCATTTTTAATATATGTATTATACAAAAGTAAAAAAATAGTAAATAAAAAAGCTTTATGGTTCATAATACCGATTATTTTATTAAGTAGTACATACTTTTTATTTAATAATGCATTTTTTCAAGTTATTAATATAATAGCTATAATTATTTTAACTTTTATCATGTGTATTTATCTAACAAAAACAAAAATAAGAACACCACAATTTTTAGAAAATATGATAAAATTAGGAATAGGCTCTTTAGAAGGAATGCAAGAAGTAGGAGAAAATTTAAAAAAATATAAAAAAGAAAATAATATAAAACAAGAAAAAATAAAAAAAATAGGAAAATCAATTTTAATAGTATTGCCAATCATTTTAGTAGTTATAATCTTACTAACAACAGCAGATAGCATTTTTGCGAATATGTTTGAAGGAATAACACGAGGAATTAAAAATATAACAATACCTCAAGGAACATTTGATTTTTGTTTAAGAATAATAACAATTATAATTACATTTTTTCTAATAGCAGGATATTTAATAAACTTAATACAAGATAATACTCTTTTTACAACAAAAGAACAAGATCAAAATACTAAAGGAATTCAAATAGAAAGTATGACAATCAACATGATGCTTACAATTTTGAACATTATCTATGCGGTTTTTTGTACTATACAAATTACCAGTCTATTTACTCAAATAGGAAATGCAGAAGAATTTAATTATGCCCAATATGCAAGACAAGGATTTTTTCAATTAATGTTAGTATCGATATTAAATTTGAACATTTTGGTAGTAAGTAATAATAATAGGAAAGAACAAACACATAAACAAAAAAGTTATACAAAAGGAATGAGTATATTTATTTTAATATTTACAATAATTATTATTTTATCTGCTTTTTATCGTATGAACTTGTATGAACAAGAATATGGATATACCTATTTAAGATTATTTGTATATTATATATTAGCAACAGAAATGATATTAATAATACCTTGTTTTATTTCAATAATAGGAAAAAAAATAGATTTACTAAAAGTTAGTATTATTATCATAACAACAATGTATATAGTTATTAACTTTTCGAACATAGATTCCACAATTGCTACTAAAAATGTGGATAGATATTTAAAAGATGAAAGTAAACGAGAAATAGATATAAGTTATTTAATTAATAACACAGGAACAGACGCAATACCAGAATTGACAAAATTATTAAAAGCTAAAAATGAAAAAATAGTAGAAAAAGTAAAAACATATTTATATCTTGAAAAACAAGAATTAGAATTAGAAAAAACACAATGGCAAGAATTTAATTATTCAAAACAAAAAGCAAAAGAAGCATTAAAAGAATTAAATAAATATAATACTAACATGTATAATTAAGTAAGAAAGGGATTTTAAAATGAAAATATTAGGAAAGAGAAGCTTATCTTCTATAATTGAAAAATGCTTAGTGATACTATTAATTTTAGGAATATTTGTTACTATTTCAGTAGGAATATGGATTGTATTAAATTGGGAAAAATGCATGGAACTAATTTTAACAAAAACAATAGTTATTGCATATTTGTCATCTTTTCCTGTTTTAATAATGGTAGTGGAATTTATCAAAATATTCAAAAATTTAAAAAATGAAAAAGCATTTGATAAACAAAATATAAAATTTTTAAAAGTAAGCTATATTGCATCTTTTATTATTTGTGCTATTTATTTGATTAACACCATTATATTGATTTTAAAAACAACATGGAGAGATACATTTATTGTATATCCAATGTTAATGGCAATCATCGCAATCGTATTTTTCTTTTTTGGAATAGGATTAATTGTATTAACAGAAATATATAAAAAAGCAATCCAATTTAAAGAAGAAAATGAACTAACTATATAAGGAGGCAAAGTAAATGGCAATTATTGTGAATTTAGATGTTATGATGGCAAAAAGAAAAATGAGTTCTCTAGAATTGGCTGAAAAAATAGGAATTACACCAGCTAATTTATCAGTATTAAAAACCAATAAAGGAAAAGCAATTCGATTTTCCACTCTAGATGCAATTTGTAATGCCTTAGATTGCACACCTGGAGATATTTTAGAATATAAAAAATAGCAGAGGAATGTAAACAAAGGAGAATAGTTATGATAAGAAAAATGAAAGAAGAAGATATAACAAAAGTAATGACAATATGGACAAAAGGAAATTTTTATGCACATCCCTTTATTGAAAGAGATTACTGGATTAGTAATTATAACAAAGTAAAAGAGGAATATCTAAAACAAGCTGAAACATATATATATGAAGAAAATGAAGAGGTAAAAGGATTTATTAGTATATTAAATAATACTCATATAGGTGCTTTATTTGTGAAAAAAGATTGTTTAAGACAAGGAATAGGAAAAAGATTATTAAATTATTGTAAAGAAAGAAAAGAAAAACTATCATTACAAGTTTATGAAAAAAATGTAGATGCTACTTTATTTTATTTAGCAATGGGATTTAAAAATATTAGAATTCAAATAGATGAAAACACACGGTGAAAAAGAGTATGTAATGGAATGGTATCGAGATTAAAAAATAAAGAACTCCTCCAAATGGAGGAGTGAGCGAGGTTAAGAGTTCCTTCGATATTTCTTTCCAATCTTTGGTCGAGAGGAAGGTTTACCTTCCTTTTTGTCTAAAATCCTTTTTGGTGAAGGATAAAGAAGGGAAAGAATTGGATGAACAAAGTGCCGACGAGTTTGTCTACTCATTTTAATACCTCCTCTGAAATTATTTGATGAATACAATATAACATATTTTATGTAAAAGTACAACAATTTATTTTATGTATTGATTTTTTTATGCTAAATTATTGACATCGCTTATTTTTTGTGCTATCATATTTATTGTTATTTGAGTTATGGGTCAGTAGCTCAGTTGGATAGAGCACAGGCCTTCTAAGCCTGGGGTCGGGGGTTCGAACCCCTCCTGGCTCACCACGACATTATTATACAAACATATATAATCAAAAATAACATTACTAATATTTGTATAGTAATGTTATTTTTGATTTTTATTTTGTTTTTCCTAATAGAAAATCTTCTAAGTTTAAATGTATTATTCCATTTTGACTATAATTAATCTTATCCATTGTTATAACATATTTTGGAA
>CALXME010000030.1 GCA_944389395.1 uncultured Clostridia bacterium
CAGGAATCGAAAAAAGAGCAAGTGATATTCATATTGAACCTATGCAAAACATAGTAAGAGTAAGATATAGAATAGACGGTGAACTATATACAGCAGCCAAAATTGATAAAGAAAAACAGCATCAGATTATAGGAAGATTAAAAGCTATTTCTAATATGCATCAGGAAAAGCAAGAATCACAAGATGGTAGAATTTTGCTGTATGATGACTATAACATCCGTGTATCTTCACAACCTAATGTATATGGAGAAAAATTTGTTTTAAGATTATTAAAGAAAAATGCTGACATTAGAAATATTTTTGATTTAGGTTACATAGGAACAGAAGAAGATTTTAAAAATAGTATTACTAAGAAGAATAGTATTACAATAATGGCGGCACCAACAGGAGAAGGAAAAACAACTACCTTATACAGTATTATTAATTATTTAAATAGACCACAAATTAATATTACTACAATAGAAGATCCAGTAGAAATACGTATAGAAGGATTAAATCAAATTGAAATTGACAATAAAAGTACTTTTTCAGGAGCATTAAGAACTGTTTTAAGACAAGATCCAGATATTATATTAGTAGGAGAAATTCGTGATAGAGAAACAGCAGAAATTGCTATCCAAGCTGGACAAACAGGTCATTATGTATTATCAACAATCCATACAATCGATAGTATAGAAGTTATTAACAGACTGCGTAAAATAGGTATTTCTGATTATGATATTGCAAGTACATTATCTACTACTATATCACAAAGACTAGTAAGAAGAATATGCCCAAAATGTAAACAAGAAAGAGAATTTACAGCTACAGAAAAAGAAATAATAGAAAAAATGTTAAAAAAATATAATGAAGATATAAATTTAGATAATGTAACAACTTATGATGCAATAGGTTGTAAATATTGTAATAATACAGGATATTATGAGAGAATTGGTATTTTTGAAATTCTAGATATAACAGAAGAAATAAAAGAATTAATAGTAAATGGAGCATCTAGTATGGAAATCAGAAAAAAAGCTATAGAACAAAATTATAGACCACTATTAATAGATGGAATAAAAAAGGTAATTAAAGGAGAAACAACATTAGAAGAATTAAATAAAAAACTATTATTCTTCTAAAACAAAGGAGGAAAAAATGAATTTAGATGATTATATTGACATTGCGATGGAAAAAGATGCATCAGACGTACATCTTATTGCAGGAAATAAACCAATGTTAAGAATTATGAGAGATTTAGTACCAATTGAAGAAGCAGATATATTAACACCAGAAGATATGAATGAAATATATGACCAATTAATAAAAGGAAATTTAGACAAAGATGAAGTTTTTAATACTACTAGAAAATTAGATATGTCTTATATTCACAAAGACATACGTTTAAGAGTAAATATCTCACTTTCAGACAATATTCCATTATGTACTATGAGATTAATCAAAAACGAATTGCCAACTTATGAATCATTAGGTGTTCCAGATATCGTAAGAAGAATGACATATCAACCACAAGGATTAATCTTAGTAACAGGAAAAACAAACTCTGGTAAAAGTACAACATTAAATGCTTTAATAAATTACATCAATGAAAATCAAAATAAAAAAATATTAACATTAGAAAATCCTATTGAATATAAACATCATTCAAAAAAATCTTTAATAGTGCAAAAAGAAGTTGGAAGAGGACAAGATAGTTTAACTTTTAGTGACGGTGTAAAAAACTCTTTAAGAGAAGATTGTGATATACTTGTTATTGGAGAAATCCGTGATAAAGTAACAATGGAAGCTGCTATTGAAATGGCAGAATCAGGACATTTAGTAATAGGAACTTTACATACAAAATCTTGTGCTGAAACTATTGATAGAATGATAAATTTCTATGAAGTAAGAGATCAAGCAAGTGTTAAATATTTATTAGCAGCATTATTAAAATTAGTAGTGTCACAAAGATTACTAAAAGGAAGAGATGGAAAATTAGTTTTAGTTCCAGAAGTAATGGTAGTAGATAACATAGTTGCAGGTATTATCAGAAAAGAAAAGCTAAGTGTATCAGAAATAGAAGATGCAATTCAAAGTAACTTGGAAAAAGGAAGCATAGGTTTAATTAATTCTTTGGCAGAACTTTTTGTTGCTGACAAAATTACTTTAGACCAAGCAAAATCACAAATTGAAGAGAAAAATATTGAAATTTTAAATAGAACAATTATGCAATTAAAAATAAAAAAAGAAAAACAATAAATTTCAAAAAATAGATAGGAGGATGAAAAATGCCTACATACATGTATAAGGCAGTAACTAAGACAGGATTAATAGTAAGAAATAAAGTAGAATCACCTAGTAAACAAACTTTATTGAAAACTCTAAAAAATAATGAGTTAATGCCAATAGATATTGAACAATTGAAATATTCTGAAAAAAGAAAAAAGACTAAAAAGAAAAACATTTCAGATATTGAAGAAATTATGAAAAATGTAAATACAACACAAATTAACAAGCCTAAACAATTATCAACAAAAGAAAAAATCAACTTATATTTAGCAAAAACAGAAAAAATTACACCTAGAGATTTAGTGGTATTTACACAAAACTTTTATTTACTAAAAAAAGCAAATTTTAATAATATACATGCATTAAATACTATAATCCAAAGTACTGAAAATGTATCATTTAGAGGAATATTAGAAGACATTTTGGCAGGTGTAGAAGCAGGAGAAAATATGTATACAACAATGGAATATTATTCTAATGTATTCCCATATATATATGTTAATATGATAAAAGTTGGAGAGCTTTCTGGTTCTTTAACAAATTCATTACAACAGGCAGTTAAATACCTTGATGATACAGAAGCTTTAAATAGGAAATTAAGGGCAATATTAATTCCAAATATCGTACAATTTGTATTATTAATAGTTATGTTATTTGTGGGAACATTAGTAGCTATTCCATCAATTCAAGGAGTGTTTGATGAATTAGGAACAGAAGATGAGTTGCCAGCAATTACTTTATGGTTTGCAGATGTAGTAGATTTGCTCATTGCTTATTGGTATATACCACTTGGTATTGTTGTAGCAATAGCAGGAATTATTTTATTCTATATAAATACTCCAAAAGGAAAATACAATTTTGATTATTTTAAATACAAATGCCCTATATTTGGAGAATTAATTTATGCATTAGACTTTTCAAGATTGATGAAAGCAATGTTATTAAACCTAAAAAATGGAATGAGAATACAAGATGCCATAGAAGTAAGTAAAAACGTAGTGCAAAACTATGTAATGTTGTCTATTATAGAAACCTCTATTAATAATATTTTAATAGGTGGCTCTTGGATAGAACCATTTGAAAAAGCAGGATTATCAAAACCAATGACAACAGAAATGTTGAAAATAGGTATGCAAACAGACTTGACAGAAATGATGGAAAAACTAGTAGAATATATGGAAATTGATATTGACAACATTATGACAAAAATTATGAAAGCATTACCACAAGTAGTATATGCTATTGTCGGAGTAGTTTTAATCTTCTTTGTACTAGTTGTATTAGTACCATGTATTCAAGTATATATGGGTAACTTCTTATTCTCTGCTTATCTTTAATAAATACATAAATAATTCTAAAGAAGAAAAAACAAAAAATAATCAACAAAAGAAAAATAAGGCAGAGGGACAAAACCCCTCTGTTTTGTTTATAAAATAAAAAAAGGAGGGTAATGTTAGCTAAAAAAGCAAAAACAAAATCAAATTTGCTCTATATTACATGAAGAAAGATTTTGGCTAACATAATTAGATAAAAAATGAAAATAGGAATTGATTTAGGAGGAAGCCACATAGCAATAGGAGTAGTAAACAATAATGGAATAATAGTAGAAAAAATAGAAAAAAGAATAATGAGTAAAGAAAAAGAAAATATTAAAAAAGTAATAAATGAATATGTAATTGATAATGTAAATATCTTGAAAGAAAAATATGATATAACAAATATAGGAATTGCAATACCAGGAACCATAAAAGAAGGAATTATCGTAAAATCTGTGAATTTAGGAATAGAAAATTATCCTATTGTAGAAGAATTAAAAAACAGTATTCAATTACCTATTCAAATTCAAAATGATGCCAAATGTGCAGGAATAGCAGAAAATCGATACGGAAGTTTAAAATCTTATCAAAGAAGTATATTTTTGACATTAGGTACAGGAATTGGAGGAGCGGTTTTAATCAATCATCAATTATTAAACACTGGAAACTTGCCAGGCTGTGAATTTGGTCATATGATAATACAAAAAGAAGGAATACCATGTAAATGTGGAAAAAAAGGTTGCTGGGAAAAATATGCTTCTATGAAAACATTTAAAGATAACTTACGAAAAGAATTAGGACTAACAGAAACTACAAGAGGACAAGAATTATTAGAAATAATAAGACAAAATGAAGAGCAAAAAGAAGAAAAAGATAAAGACCAAAGAATTACTAAAGTAATAGAAAACTATATTGAAAATGTTAGTATAGGAATTTCTAATATCATCAATATATTTGAACCAGAAGCAATGGGAATCGGAGGAAGTTTTGTTTATTTTCAAGAAGTTTTATTAGAAAAAATAAAAAAACATATTCAAGAAAAAAATTTATTATTTAATAAAAGAGAAAAACTAGTTATAGAACCTGCTATTCTAGGTAATGATGCTGGAATAATAGGTAGTGTAATTAGTTAACCAAGGATACAAGGATAAATACATTTTAACCATTTTTAATTATTGTATGACTGTGCCATTATAGAACCAAATGGTTATTTTGTGAATAGGTTTATAGGTAACACCTTTATAAAAACCTAAATATAGAAAAACAAGGACGAATGGTAAAGATGAAAGAAGAAAAAAAAGCAACAAGACAAAGTTATGGAGAAGCATTATTAAGTTTAGGAGAAGAAAATGAAAAAGTAGTAGTATTAGATGCAGATTTAGCAGGCGCTACCAAGACAGAACTATTTGCAAAAAAATTCCCAGAAAGATTTTTCGATATGGGAATTGCAGAAGCAAATATGATAGCAACATCAGCTGGACTTGCCACATGTGGTAAAATACCATATGCAAGTACATTTGCAGTTTTTGCTGCAGGAAGAGCATATGACCAAATTAGAAATAGTGTATGTTATCCTAATTTAAATGTAAAAATATGTGCAACACACGCAGGAATAACAGTAGGAGAAGATGGTGCCACACATCAAATGATAGAGGATATCTCTTTAATGAGGACATTACCTAATATGACAGTAATATCAACATCAGATGATATAGAAACAAAATGGGCAGTAAAAGAAATCTCAAAAATACAAGGACCTGTATATTTAAGGCTTGCAAGACTTGCTACACCAATTATATACGAAAAAGAACAAGAATTTTCAATAGGAAAAGCAATTCAAATAGGAGAAGGAACAGATGCAACAATATTTGCAACAGGAGTCATGGTTGCAGAGGCGATAAAAGCAAAAGAACTATTAGAAAAAAAGAATATTCATATTAGAGTAATAGATATGCACACAATAAAACCAATAGATAGAGAAATAATTGTAAAATGTGCAAAAGAAACAAAAAAATTAATATCCATTGAAGACCATAGTATAATTGGAGGATTAGGAAGTGCAATTGCAGAAGTTTTAACAGAAGAATATCCATGTAAACTAACAAGAATGGGAATAAAAGATACTTTTGGAAAATCTGGTAAAGCAGAAGATTTATTAAAATATTTTGGTTTAACAAGTGAAGATATTTGTCGTTGGTTCCAGGTTTGAATGCCAAAAAATTGGCATTCAAACCTGGAACCAATGCCAAAAATTTGGCATTCAAACCTGGAACCAATGCCAATTGTGAATTTTTTGTGAATTTTTGAAAAAGAAGAAAAAGAAAGAAAAAAGGAAAAAAACGAAAAAAAACCAACAATTACTAAAGCTTTTTGCAGAAAAAAGTATTGCAAAAAAGTAACTTTATTGTTATGATAAGGTAGAATAGAAATAGTATGCAAAAAAGAAGTGAGGAGAAACTCGAATGATAGAATTTAGAAATGTAACAAAAACTTATGATACAGGAACAAAAGCTGTCAAAAATGCTAATTTTGTAATAGACAAAGGAGAATTTGCATTTTTAGTAGGCTCATCAGGAAGTGGAAAATCCACACTAATTAAATTAATTTTAAAAGAAGAAGAGCCAACTTCAGGACGTATTATCATTAATGGAAAAGATACTACATTTTTAAAACCTAATAGAGTACCATATTTAAGAAGAAGTATGGGAGTAGTTTTTCAAGATTTTAGATTATTACCAGATAAAACAGTATATGATAATGTTGCTTATGCCATGTACATAGTAAGAGCAACTCCAAGACATATTAGAAGACAAGTTCCAATGGTACTTTCTTTAGTAGGACTAAGTGGAAAAGCTAAAATGTATCCTAATGAATTATCAGGAGGAGAGCAACAAAGAGTTGCACTAGCAAGAGCATTAGTAAATAATCCTTCTATGTTAATTGCAGACGAGCCAACAGGAAATTTAGATCCAGATACAGCATGGGATATCATGACATTACTAAATGATATTAATATGAGAGGAACAACAGTAGTTGTAGCAACACATGCAAAAGATATTGTAGACAAAATGAAAAAAAGAGTTATCCATATACGTAAAGGCGAAATAATTAGAGATGATAAAAAAGGTGGGTATGATTGTGAAATATAATATATTAGGATATTTAATAGGTGAAGGATTTAGTAATGTATTTAAAAATAAAAAATCTACAGCAGCATCTTTAATGATAATGTGTGCAACAATGATAATTTTTGGTGTATTCTTAATCTTTGAAGAAAATATTAATCATTTTGTTAAAGAAGTAGAGTCAGCACAAGGAATGCAAGTATTTGTGCAAAATGGAACAACACAAGAACAAATTCAAAAAATTGGGGAAGATATAAGAGCAATAGATGGAGTTAGTACAGCGGAATTTGTATCAAAAGAAGATGCATTAAATACAATGAAAGAAAGATTTGGGGATAGACAAGACTTATTAGCAGGCTATGAAGGTGAAAACAACATATTTACAGAATCTTATATTGTTACACTAACAGATTTAACAAAAAGCAAACAAGTTCAAGACGAAATATGGAAACTAGATAATATAAAAAAAATTACTAGCAAAGATGAAACTGTTTCAACTTTAATTAGTCTAGCAAATGGAATCAAAATCGTAACAGGAGTCATATTAGTTTTATTAATTATAATTTCTATTTTCATCATTGCAAATACCATAAAATTAACAGTACATGCAAGAAGAAAAGAAATATCTATCATGAAATATGTAGGAGCAACAAATGGATTTATCAGATGGCCATTTATGGTAGAAGGTATGATTATAGGAGTAATATCTAGTGCAATTTCAATAGGAATAGTAGGAATAGGATATCATTTTGCAGCTGAACAATTAGTTAACTCACAAATCATGAAATTAATTAATATGAGTTTAGTAAGTTTTAGCGAAATGTTAAGTTCAATTATTATAGTATATATGTTGTTAGGAATAGGAATAGGAGCAATAGGAAGTGTTATCTCTATGAGAAAATATTTGAAAGTGTAAAGGAGAAAACATGCGTAAAATTTTATGTGGTGTTTTAGCTTTCCTAATAATAGGATGTTACATAACTATTTCTTATGCAGATGAATTAACAGACTTACAATCTAAGCAGGAAAATTTGCAAGAACAAATTCAAGATGCAACAGGAAATTTGGAGAATGTGCAAAGTGACATAAATGAAAATTTACAACAAGTCCAAAATTTAGACGAAAGAATAAATGAATCTACAACAAAAATAGAAGAACTAAATACCAAAATTACAGAATTAAAAAACTCAATTTCTGAAATAGAAGGAAAGCTAACAGAAGCACAAGAAAATTATGAAAATCAGAAAAAAATACTAGAAGCAAGGCTAATTGCAATGTACGAAGCAGGAGAAACACAATATTTAGATGTATTTTTACAATCTAGAAACATATCTGAATTTTTATCTAATTACTTTTTAATTACAGAAATAGCTTCTTATGACATGGACTTATTAGAAGAAATGGAAGATAAAAAAAGAGTAATAGATACAGCAATGCAAAAACTGCAAAACAGTAAAGAAGAATTAGATACAGCATTACAAACTCAGCTAAAAACATCTAAAATATTAGAAAATACAAAAAAATTAAGAGAAAACTATGTTGCAAAATTATCTGAAGAAGAAAAGAAAATTCAAGCACAAATAGATGACTATACTACACAAGTAAATGCTTTAAATGCAGAAATATTACAATTAGCATTGCAGGGAATAGATACACAATATATAGGAGGAGTGCTTGCTTGGCCAGTTCCAGGATATACCAGAATTTCTTCTAATTATGGAATGCGTTACCATCCAATATTACATGTTAATAAATTGCACACAGGAGTAGATATAGCAGCACCAATGGGAGCAAACTTTGTAGCAGCAAATGATGGGATTGTAACAAAGGCAGGATATAATGGAGCATATGGAAATATGGTAATTATTGACCATGGAGGAGGAATATCTACTTTATATGCACATGGTTCAGAAATATTAGTACAAGTAGGACAAACTGTAAAAAGAAATGACCCAATTTTAAAAGTAGGTTCAACAGGATATTCAACAGGACCACATGCTCATTTTGAAGTAAGAATTAATGGAGTTGTTACAAATCCAATAGAATATATAACAAATGGAGTTATACCAGATGCACAAAATAAACCAACAGAAGAGAATAATACAACAAGTGAAAACACATCAAATACACAAAACACAACAAACACAGTACAATAAATAAAGTTATTAATTAAGTGTAAATAAAAACAAAAACCAAAAATATTTGGTAAGATTAAGGAGGAAACAGATGAAAAAAGTAATTTTAAAACTAGGAGCTGTACTTTTAATTACAATTTTTATCTTACAAAGTAACATAGTAATTGCTGCTACAAAAACACAGTTAAATCAAAGTAGTAATGAAACAGACAAAAAAATAGAAGAAGCAAAAGAACAATTAGAAGGAATTAAGTCAGAAAAATCAGAAACAATGAAACAAGTAGAAGAACTTACATATCAAATTTCAGAATATCAAAATCAAATTGATGATTTAGATAAACAAGTAGATGACTTAAACGATAAAATAGAAGATGCACAAAATAAGTTAAATAAAGCACAAGAAGACTATACAAAACAAGAAGATTTATTAGAACAAAGATTAATAGTATCTTATGAATCAGGTGAAACCTCTTATTTAGACTTTTTGCTTTCCTCTGATAGTATTACAGAATTAATTTCTAATTATTATTTAATAACAGAATTAGCTACAACAGATGCTGAATTATTAGAAAGCATTCAAAAACAAAAAGAAGAAATTGAAAATGCAAAACAAACATTAGAATCTAATAAAAAAGAATTAGAAAGTGCAAAAGCAAGCAAGCAAAGTGTAGCAACCCAATTACAAAATTCTAAAAAACAAAAAGACCAATATGCTGCACAATTAACAGAAGAAGAAAAACAAACACAAGCTGAAATAGAACAATTTGAAGCAGATAAAAGGGCTATTCAAGCAGAATTAGCAAGAATAGCAGCACAAGAAGCAGCTGCAAGAAATCCTCAGGGAAATAATGGTAGTTCAAGTTCAGGCACAAGCAATATAGCAAATAATCCAAGTGCAAGTGGATATATAAGACCAATTGTAGGTTATAGTATTACCTGTGGATGGTATGGATATGCAGGACATACAGGAGTAGATTTTAGCGGTTCAGGAATTTCTGGAAAACCAGTGCTTGCTGTAAAAGATGGAACAGTAGTTACATCAACAGCACTAAAAAATCCAAATGGTACATACAGAAGTTATGGAGAATATATTGTAATTAGCCATGGTGATGGAACAATGACACTATATGCTCATGGAGCACCAGGTTCAAGATTAGTAAGTCCAGGGCAAACAGTAAAACAAGGACAACAAATTATGAGTGTAGGAACTACTGGAAACTCAACTGGATATCATTTACATTTTGAAGTAAGAATAAATGGTAGACCTGTTAACCCTTCACCATATTTACCATAAGGATATTAAAAAATAGAAATATTATATTAATAAAAAACATATATATATTATAAAAGAGCGACCTTGAAAAGTCGCTCTGTATATGTTATATTATAGAGAAATTAAATCATATAATAAAAGACAAGAAAGGAGAAATGTTAGAAAAACTAACATAAACAAAATATGGAAGAAAAGAAAAGATATAAAGTTTATAAAATTATCATGTTAATGGTAATAGTAGCATTCATCACTTTTTTAGTAACATCAATTGGTATGCAAGAATATTTTTATGGTAATAACAATAAAGAAGGAACTAATGAAATTGTTAGTGAAATTAATAATTATAGAAAAATAATTGATAAATATTATTTAGGCGAAGTAGACGAAGAGAAACTAAAAGAAGGAGCCATTAAAGGATATATAGAAGGTCTAGAAGATCCATATACAGAATATATATCAAAAGAAGATATGCAAGACTATTTAGAAGATACAATGGGAAATTTTGTAGGAATAGGAATATATATGGTTCAAGATACAGAAGAAAATAAAATAATGGTATTATCACCTATTAAAAATAGTCCTGCAGAAAAAGCTGGAATACAACCAGGAGATTATATTATTAAAATTAATGATGTTGAATACAAAGGAGAGCAAATGACAGAAGCTTCCAATAAAATAAAAGGAGAAGAAGGAAGTACTGTAAAATTAGAAATTCAAAGAAAAGAAGAAATATTAACATTTGAAATAAAAAGAGAAAATATAATAGTAAATCCTGTAGAAGGAAAAGTATTAGAAAACAACATAGGATATATTGCATTTTCTTCATTTGACGAAGAAACAGCTAAAGAATTCAAAAATAAATATGAAGAATTATCTAAACAAGGAATAACTTCATTAATCGTAGATTTAAGAAATAATGGTGGAGGAATTGTAAATGTAGCACTAGATATAGCTGAATATTTTGCACCAAAAGGTAGTGTACTTTTATATGAAGTAGATAAAAATAATAATGAAGAAATAAAAAAATCTGAAAATGAACCAATTATCAATATGCCAGTTATTATCTTAACAAACGAAAACACAGCAAGTTCTTCAGAAATTTTAGCAGGAGCTTTGCAAGATTTAGGAATAGCAAAAATAGTAGGAACAAAAACTTATGGTAAAGGTGTAATACAAGAAGTATTATCATTACCAGACGGTAGTGGAATAAAAATTACATCAGAAAAATATTTAACACCAAATAAAAGAGAAATAAACAAAGTAGGAATACAACCAGATGTTGAAGTAGAATTGCCAGAAACGGTAGACAATATATTAAATGTAGAAGAAAAAGATGATACTCAACTTCAAAAAGCTGTAGAAATGCTAAAATAAACCTTTGGAGGAATAAGTATGAATTTGGCAAATAAATTAACTATATTTAGAATTATTTTAGTACCAATTATGGTATGTATACCATTTTTGGGAATAAAAGAAGAAATATTGGGAATACCATTAGAGTATATTTTAATAGATATTATTTTTATTATAGCATCTATTACAGATAAATTAGATGGATATATTGCTAGAAGTAGAGAACAAATAACAACCTTTGGAAAATTTTTGGACCCTTTAGCAGATAAAATTTTAGTATTAACAGCTATGATAATGTTAGTAGAAATGACAAAACTTCCTGCTTGGATTCCAATTATTGTATTAGCTAGGGAATTTGTTGTTTCTGGATATCGATTAATAGCAGTAGAAAAAGGTGGAAAAGTAGTATCTGCTTCAAAATGGGGAAAATTAAAAACAGTAACTCAAATGACAGCAATTATTCTTGCTTTTATTGATTTACATAGCTTTGGAGAATGTTTTACAGGAAATTTAGAAGGTGCAGATTTCTTGTTCAATATAATTGTTACTGTTATGATGATTATTCAAGTAATTGCAACTATATTTTCAGGAATAGATTATTTAAAAGATGCAAAAAAATATATGGAGTAAGAAACTTTTAATCTAATATCAGTTTTCTTAAAATATTTCTTACTAGTTAATGAATAAAATTATAAAAGTATTAACATATTAATATTATTTGGCAAAATATAGAAATATTTTCAAGTTTTTTAAAAATAGCTTGACAAATTAAAAATTCTGCCGTAATATAGAGAAGATTTAAAAACAAGACAAAGAAAGGAGAAAAACCATGGAAGAAAAAGAAGTAATATTAACACAAGAAGGTTTTGAAAATCTTGAAAAAGAATTAAATTATTTAAGAACAGAAAAAAGAGCTGAAATAGCCGATAGAATAAAAGTAGCTTTAGGATTTGGTGATTTATCAGAAAATTCTGAATATGATGAAGCCAAAAATGCACAAGCAGAAAATGAAGTAAAAATTGCTGAATTAGAAAACAAAATAAGATATGCAAAAATTATAGATGAAAAAGATATTGATACAGAAACAGTACAAGTAGGAAATATTGTAAGAGTATTAGATATGGAATTTGATGAAAAAATAGATTATACAATAGTTGGTTCTACAGAAGTAAATTTAGCAGAAAACAAAATATCTAATGAATCACCTTTAGGTAAAGCTTTATTAGGAGCAAAGAAAAATCGTGTTGTAGAAGTAGAAGCTCCTGCAGGTGTAATGAAATATAAAATTTTATCAATTAAAAAATAAGATTATATATAAGATAAAAAATTCAAACAAGGCATCTTTCTATAATATAACATTTGGTATTCAAGCCAATAAAAATATGAAAGGAAAGACGCCTTATTTTATTTATAAAAATACATGTTACAAATTAATAGCAGAATCTAAAGCCAATTGTATCATAGTATTTAAACCATTTTGCCTTTCCTCAGGTGTTGCAATTTCTTTAATAAATTTAGAATCCACAACACTCATTAAACAAGAGGCATGTTTATTCAATAATTTAGCATTATAAAATAAAGCAAAAGCTTCCATTTCAGCTGAATAAGGTTCAAAACCTTCTGGAATTCTTGATAAAAATTGTTCGACATCTGTCATATAAACATCAAAGCAATCTGTACAAACAGTATTTCCAGTATATAATGTAATTTTCTTGTCTAAAGCAGTTTGCTTAATAATAGAATTCAAATTACTATCAGCAGATACTAAATGGCAATTATCATTATTTAAAGTAAGGGCATAATTACTCTCACTAAAAACATTTTCAGATAAGATAATATCAAATAATTTTAATTCTGGCTTATAAGCTCCACAAGAGCCAATTCTAATAATATTTTCAACTTCATAAAATTTAAATAATTCATAAGAATAAATACCAACACTTGGCATTCCCATACCATGTGCCATAACTGTTAAAACTTTTCCTTGATAAGTTCCAGTATATGCATACATACCTCTTACACTATTTACTAATTTTGCATTTTCTAAAAAATTTTCAGCAATATATTTGGCACGCAAAGGATCACCTGGCATAATAACAGTTTTGGCAATTTCTCCTATATTTGCCTCATTATGTGGGGTTGACATGAAAAATTCCTCCTTTATATATAAATTTATTTTGGCTATTAACAAAGCTAAACTTAGTATAACAATAAATGAAAAAAAAATCAAAAGTTATTAGTTAGTGAATAAAAAATGAAATTTCAATAGTATTGTTCTATTAATATTATTTGACAAAACATAGCTTGGGTTTAACAATCCGGGTCTTGCCTGCAAAATATTAATAGAACAATACTATTGGTAAAAATTATCAACTAGTAGCAATCAAAAAATAGTTAATAGATTGACTTTATTCAAGCAAAAAGATATAATAATTCCAGAAAACAGAAAGAAAGAGTGAAGAAAAATGATAAATTTCAAAGAAGAAATAGCAAAAAATGTATCAAAAGCAACAGATTTAGATTGGAAAACATTGGAAGAATATATAGAAATTCCAAAAGATAGTAAAAATGGAGATTATGCATTTCCATGTTTTCGACTTGCAAAAGAACTAAAAAAAGCTCCACCAGTTATTGCAAATGAAATAAAAGAAAAAATAGAAATACAAGAACCAATTGAAAAAATAGAAATTGCAGGTGGTTACTTGAATTTTTACATCGACAAAGAAATGTTAACAAAAGAAGTATTAAAACAAATAGAAAAACAAGAAAATTATGGAGAAACTAAAATTGGTAATGGAAAAAATATAGTTATAGATTATTCAGCACCTAATATTGCAAAACCATTTCATATAGGACATTTACGTTCTACAGTAATAGGTGCAGCACTTTACAATATATATAAATATTTAGGATATAATACAATTGGAATTAATCATTTAGGAGATTATGGAACACAATTTGGTAAATTAATAGAAGGATATAAAAGATGGGGAAACGAATATGACATAGAAAAAGAACCAATAAATGAACTTACTAAAATCTATATTAGAATCAATGAAGCATGTAAAGAAGACGAAGCTATCCTAAATGCTTGTAGAGATAATTTTAAAAAATTAGAAGATGGAGATTCTTATTGTATTGAAATATGGGAAAAATTTAGAAAATTAAGTTTAAAAGAATTTCAAAAAGTATATGATTTATTAGGTAGCAAATTTGACTCATGGAACGGAGAAGCTTTTTATTCTGACAAAATGCAAGAAGTAATAGACATTTTACAAAACACAGGAAAATTAATTGAATCACAAGGTGCCAAAATCATAGATTTAGAAGAACAAGGAATTAATACCCCATGCATTATACAAAAAACAAATGGTTCAACTACTTATGCGACAAGAGATTTAGCAGCAATCCTATACCGTGCAAGAACTTACGATTATGACAAAGCATTATATGTAACATCTTATGAACAAATTTTGCATTTTAAACAAGTATTTGAGGTTGCTAAACTATTAGGATTGAATGAAAAATATACAAAGGGATTAGAACATGTTTCTTTCGGAATGGTACTATTGCCAACAGGTAAAATGTCAACAAGAGAGGGAAATATTGTCAAACTAGAAGAACTACTACAAGAAGCAATACAAAGAGCAAAACAAATTATTGAAGAAAAAAATCCTAGCTTAGAAAATAAAGAAGAGGTAGCCAAAAAAGTAGGAATAGGTGCAGTTATATTTAATGATTTAGCTAATAGCAGAGTAAAAGATGAAATATTTGATTGGGATACTATCTTAAATTTTCAAGGAGAAACAGGACCATATATCCAATATACTTATGTAAGAACAAAAAGTGTATTAGAAAAAGCAGGTTATTTGCCAAAATTGGAAGAAATCAAAATCGAAAAATTAACAGATATATATGCTCAAAATATTATAAAACTAATTTACTCTTTTGAAGATACACTAATACAAGTAACCAACAAAGAAGAACCATCTATTTTATCACGATATCTAATTGATTTATCAAAAGCATTTAGTAGCTTTTATAATGAAAATAAAATAATAGTAGAAGATAAGAAAACACAGGATGCTAGAATTTATTTAACATATGCCACAGGAAAAGTTTTAAAAATTGGAGCCAAGTTGCTAGGAATCAACATGCCAGATAAGATGTAAAAGCATACAATACAAATAAAACGAATAAGTTAACAATTATAAATAAGTAAAAAAGAGAGATATAAAGAACTAAAAAGAGGAATGAAGAGATAAATGTTTAAAAATCGGTTAAATCAGACCGATTTTTAATTTGCAGATTTTGACAGCATATAGTAGGATTGGTTTATCAAAAACGAAAGGAGGAACTAGTATGACAACAGAAGATTTATGGCTAAAAATGGCGCCATATTTAACTAAAATTGAACCACTTACTGAGGAGGTGGCTGGATTAAAAGAAGATATGGCAGAGGTGAAAGGTGAAGTAAAGATATTAAAAGAAGACATGACAGAAGTAAAAAGTCAGGTAAAAACATTAACAGGAAAGGTGGAAAAATTAGAACCGTTAGTTGACGAAGTCGCAGAATTAAAAGACAGAGTTGATGTATTAACAGAAGATATGGTAGAAGTAAAAGGACAAGTAAAGACATTAACAGAAGATATGGTTGAAGTAAAAGGACAAGTAAAAACATTAACAGAAGATATGGTAGAAGTAAAAGGACAAGTAAAGACATTAACAGAAGATATGGTTGAAGTAAAAGGTGAAGTAAAGATATTAAAAGATGACATGACAGAAGTAAAAGGTGAAGTAAAAACACTAAAAGAAGATATGACAGAAGTAAAAGGTGAAGTGAAAACACTAAAAAAAGATATGACAATATTAAAAGGAAAGGTAGAAAAACTTGAACCACTAGTAGATGAAATGGCAGAAGTAAAAGGAAAAGTAGAAACATTAACAGAGGATGTCACTGCTATAAAATCTAAATTAAATATTGCAGTAGATATTAATTTAGCACAGATACTAGAACAACAAGTAAAAAATGCAGAAGAGCAAAGAAAAATGTTCAAAGAAATGAATCAAACAATTACGAAATATATGTATAAAAATGAAATAGAACATAAAAAATTTGAATACGAAATAGAAAAATTAAAATATGGGGATATGGGAAATGCAGTAATGGTATAAAAAATGAAAAAATAAAAAGAAAGCTAAAATTGTATAAAAAACAATTTACAAGCTTTCTTTTTTTTAATAGAAAAACTTGTAATAAAAACAAAAAAATAGTATAATGAACTCGGAAAAAACAAAAAGAGGAGGATACCATTAAAATGAAAGAAAAAAAGGGCAAAAAGGGTTTGAAAATATTTGGAATTATAGTATTAATACTAGTAATTCTATTACTTAGTATTATAGGAGGAACATATTGGTATGTACACAGTAAATTGTCAAAAATAGAAAAAGTAGATATAAATACAGAAGATTTAGGTATATCTACAAATGCAGAACAAAATTTAACAGGATATAGAAATATTGCATTATTCGGAGTAGATAGTAGAAATAATAATTTAGAAAGAGGAAATAGAAGTGATTGTATTATTATTGCAAGCATAAATAATGATACAAAAGAAGTTAAACTAATCTCTGTATATAGAGATACATATATGCAAATTGACGGATTTGGATTAGATAAAGTAACACATGCATATTCTTATGGTTCAGCAGAATTAGCAATAAACACATTAAATAAGAATTTGGATTTAAATATAAAAGAATTTGTAACAGTTAATTTTGATGCAGTAGCAGAAGCGGTAAATGCACTTGGAGGAGTAGAGATAAATATTGAAACAAAAGAAGAAATGAAATATTTAAATAACTACATATCAGAAACATCAAAAGTAACAGGAATTCCATCAGAAAAATTAACAAAAACAGGAAAACAAACATTAAATGGTGTTCAAGCTGTAGCATACTCTAGAATAAGATATACAGAAGGTGGAGATTATAAAAGAGCAGAAAGAATGAGAACAGTAATACAAGCAATGGTTGAAAAACTAAAAACAAAGAGTATTGGAGAAATCAATAACTTTATAGACACAGTTTTACCAAAAGTTAAAACAAATATAAAGACAGGAGAAATGATTTCCCTAATACCAGAAATGATGAATTATAAAATAACAGAAAGTATAGGATGGCCTTATGAAACAAAAGGTATTACATTAGACAGATGGTATGGTGTACCAGTTACATTAGAAAATAATGTAATAAGATTACATCAAGAAGCATTTGGAGAAACTGACTATCAAGTATCAGAAGAAATAAAAGCAATTAGCAATCAAATAATAGCAAAAACGGGATATGGAAAATAAGATGAAAAAAAATATTGAAAGAATAATACTTTTAATACTTCTATTAGGAACAATGACAATCATTTTTGGATTTTCTAGTCAAGATGGGAAAGAATCAGGAAATATAAGTAAAAAAATAACAGAGCAAATAGTAAAAAGAATTCCACAAATACAAGAAAAGGAACAAGAAGAAAAAGAAATAATTATAAATAGAATAGAAAAAGTGATTAGAAAGATAGCTCATTTTTCAATTTATACAGTAGTAGGAATATTAGTAATGGCTTTTATAAGTACATATCAAATAAAAGAAAAAAATAGAATAATAATAAGTACTATAATAGGAATTATATATGCTTGTTCAGATGAAATACATCAAAGTTTTGTACCAGGAAGAAGCCCAATGATAACAGATGTAATGATAGATACTATGGGAGTAATATTAGGAATTTTGTTGATTACGACAATAAAATTAATAATACAAAAGTATCAAGAAAAATTAAAAAAGATGGTCTAGATACCATCTTCTAAATAAGATAGTAGTTAAGTAATATACAAAGTTTTATATAAAACGACAAAAATATCCACAAAACTATTGTAATTTTAAAATAAAAATAGTATAATAGAAGTGCTGTAAAAAAGGACGTGAAATTTATATAGGGGGAATATAAATGAAAAT
>CALXME010000031.1 GCA_944389395.1 uncultured Clostridia bacterium
ACCTGGAACCAATGCCAACCCCAACCTGGAACCATCTGCAATTTTTTTTAAAAAACTCTTGCTTTTTACATAATTTATTAATATAATGAAAGCAATAAATTAAAAACAGAGGTTGTTAAAATGAGAAAAGGATTACAAAATGTACAAAATATTGAAAATAAAAATTATAAAATAATTGCCGTTGATGATGAAGAAGGAATTATTGACTCTCTATCCATCTTTCTAAAAAGATCAGGATATGATTTTACAGGAGTTACGGACCCACAAGAAGCAATAGAAAAAGTACGAAATGAGCATTATGATTTAATGATTCTTGATTTTATCATGACTCCTTTTCATGGTGACCAAGTTGTAGAAGAAATTCGAAAATTCAATAAGGAATTATATATTTTGTTACTAACCGGACATAAAGATTTAGCACCACCTCTAGAAACTATTAAACGTTTAGATATTCAAGGATATTGTGAAAAAAGTGATAAATTTGACCAACTTTTATTATTAATCGAGTCTGGTATTAAATCTATTGCTCAAATGAACGAAATCAAAAAAATTAATGATGAATTAAAAAGCACTTATGAAATGCTTGAAAAAGCTTACTTAGAAAGTATTGAAACTTTACGTTATACTGTAGAGGCTAAAGACACCTATACAAGGGGTCATTCTGATAGAGTTTCAGAATTTTCTGTTTTAATAGGTAGAACTGTTGGTTTATCAGAGGAAGATATTAGAACTTTACAAATAGGTGGATTATTTCATGATATTGGTAAAATTGGAGTACCTGATACTATTTTACAAAAGGAGTCTAAGTTGACAGATGAAGAATATTCTGAAATTAAAAATCATCCTTCTATTGGTGCTCATATTTTATCTACTGCTTCTATTTTTAAAGATATTATTCCTATTGTAAAACATCATCATGAAAGATATGATGGACATGGTTATCCTAGTCAATTAGCAGGAAATGATATTCCTTATTTAGCTAGAATTACCGCTATCGCAGATACTTTTGATGCTATGACTTCTAAAAGAAGTTATCGTGATGCTTTACCTTTAGAAAAAGTTATTTCAGAGTTTGAACGATGTAAAGGAACTCAATTCGACCCTGAATTGACTGACATTTTTTTAGATATTTTGCATAATCGTTATGATGAAATTAAAGCTATTCAAGAAAAATATGCTTCATAATATTATAGAGGGTATCCTAAAATAGGAACCCTCTATTTTCTTTCTAAACATTATTTAAACATGGTTCTATTTCTTCCCATGATTTTACTATCCAGATATCTTTTTTATGTCCTTTTTTATTATTATTAAATAATACTCTTGTTTTTACTTTTTTATCTATCAAATGTCTAATATCATCATCACACAAAAAAGAAATTCCTCTTTTTAAACATATTTCTTGTTTAGATTGGTATGAAGAAGATATAACTTGTTTTATCTTATTTTTGATATGGTATTTTTCTAGCCAATTATTCACTGGAACAAGCATAGCTTCTGTTCTTGCTGTAATGATATATATTTCGAATTGTTTTGCTAACTTTTGAATTGTTTCTATTGCTCCTTGTACTGGCATTGTTTCGTCCAGGATTTCTGGTCTAAAAATATAACTTCCCATATTTTTGTAAATTCTATCTATATCTTTTTTTTCCTTTGTTTGGCTTAATTCTTGATAAAAACTTGTCTTATCATAATTTATTAGATTATATCCTTGTTTTTGAAACCATTGCATTTTCTTATGATTTGTATCTGCTATTACACCATCAAAATCAAAAGCAATTTTTTTATCTTCCATCATCTTCTCTGTTCCCTTTCATTCTTTCGAAAAAGTCTTTTACTTCTTTTGGAATCATGAAAGCATAATGTTGAGGTAATTCTAATGTTGCTCTTTTATTTTCTATAATAAACTCTTGTAACTCATCTGTTTTTCCTTGTGTTGAAAAATCAAATTGTAAAAATGTTTTTAGTGGTATTTCTAATAAAGCAGGTAAATCATTTGGTTGTATGCTTTTCTTCTTTGATATTTCTAATAAATAAAAATCTGCTTTCATATTAAGCTCAGATAGTTTTTCGTAAGGATTTAATTCTCCCATTCTAATTCTTTTTGTAAAAATAGGACTTTTACTAACTCTAATATCTTTTTCTTCTATACCTTGTACTTCTTCTAGTACTTCTCTTACCAACGCTCTTTTAGAACTATTTTTGTCTTTTTCTTCTATTTCTCCACCTAGTGTTTTTATAATAGTAGCTCTTTCTCCATTTTCTAATTCATACCATCTCTTTGGTTTTTGCATTCCAAGTACTACATTTCCGTTGTGAATTACAACTCCCTCTGCTCCATTAATTTGCTCGCTACTATTGCCTATCATCTCCATCAAAGCTTAACTCCCTTCCATCTATTTGTAATGTTGCACAAGTTTTACAATTTATTTTATTTTTTCCCATATCACTTCCACAATGAACACATCCACCTTGTTTTTTTGGAAAAAATTCAAAATTTTTTTGATATATCTTAAAAAGAGCATATTCAAATTTATTTTTAAATTGAAAATATTTTTTACATGCTCCTAAAAATTCTTCGTCAGAAATTTCATCACCTATACTTTTTATTGTTTCATATATTCCTGAACCTGTAAAAGCCATAGTTTGAGGTCTTGTAATACATATAGATGGTAATTCTTGCTCGTAAGCCTTTCTTAATGGATATTTTGTCTTGATTTCTCCTTCTTGTTTCATTCTTTCTTTTATAGGAATTTCTAAAATTTCTTTTTTTACTCTTTTGTCATGAAAAGGTGCTATATATTGCATTTGTAAACATTGAGCAATAGCATCTGACATGATAACAATTTCTCCTAGTCTGTCTTTTATTGCTTTGTCTAAAGATTTATAATCTCCTTTCCAATTTCTAAAAAAAGGAAAACTTCCTAATAAATCATCTGCGCCTTCTCCACTAGAAATGCTTTTTAATCCTTGTTTTTTAGCATACATGGTTCCTAAAAGTAATGTTGTGGTTGAGCTAATCCATTCTGGATTAAATGATTTTAATATCCTGACAGATGTTTCAACCATACTTTTTACTTGTTCTGGTTTTACAAAATATATTTGGTGATTTTGTATTCCTAATTCATTTGCTACCATTTTACTATAAGAAATGTCTGAACTCTCTTTTCCTTCCACTCCTACTGTTATTCCCATTACATTAGGATTATATTGATGAGAATGGTATAGAATTGCTGAACTGTCTACTCCTCCTGAGAAAAGTACAGAATCTGGTGGATTTTCTTTTATTACTTCATTTATTACATCTTTTATTTTATTATACATTTTCTCACCTTTATTTCAAAATCGCTTTATAATCTTTTGTATCATATATTAATTTTAAAAAGTTTTGATAACTTAAATTAGGTATTCCTTCATAATAGGTTCTTTTATCATATTTTGATATTTGTTCTTCATTCATGTTATGATTCATTTCATAAAATGGTGTATATGCTGTTGGTCTAATATTTACTTCATATTTATTCAAGAAATCTAATGTATATGCAATGCTTTCTTTAGTTTGATTTGGTACCCCAAACATAACTAATGCTTTATATTCAATTCCATATTTTTTTAATAATTTTATTCCTTGTACAATGACTTCATTATCATATCTTTTATGAATGTTTTCCAAATCTTCTTTTTCCACTGATTCTATTCCTATTGCTATTTTGTAACATCCTGATTGTGCCATACATTTAATTAATTCTTCATTTTTTAATAAATCTGGTCTTGTGGTACAAGACCATTTTATTTTCTTTTTATTTTTTATTAGTTCCTGACATAATTCCATTGCTTTTTCTTCATTTAATGTAAAATCTGGTGCAAAAAATTTGAAATATTCATAATCTAATGAATTGATATAATTTATAATTTCTTTTGGTTCTCTTCTTCTTTCTTTTTTTCCATAATATAATACTGCATTACAGTAAGGACAATTATAAGGACATCCTCTTGCTACTGTTATTACTACTTGTTGCTTTTTTTCCATTTCAAAATATTTTTGAATCGGAACCTTTTTTATGTTCGTGTATCCCCATTCATTTGCTGGTAAAAATTCACCTTTTTTACAATTTACTAATTGTTTATTTTTGATTAAAATAACTCCTCTCATGTCTTGTTCATATAACATTCCTAGGCTATATTTAAAAAAGTCTAACAAAGCTATTTCTTGGTCACACTCTCTTGAAACAATAGCATTAAATTTTGTTTTTTTAAAAAATTTAGGTAAATAGAGTGGCATTTCTCCATAAGCAATTGTTTTACAATTTGGTAATATTTCTTTGATATATTCTTGTAGTTTTATAGTATTTTGTAAATTTTCTGTATTGGTATAAAATGCTATTGTTTCATATTTATTTTTTATTATTTTTGCCATAATATCTTGAAATTCGGTTTGTTCTGCTTCAATATCTAATAGAGCTATTTCTTCTTTTATATTTTTTTCAATATAATCTACTACTTCTCCTAAGTGTACAAAATGATAGGGTGCATTAACATGATTAGATTTTGTAGATAATCCACTATCTGCCCATATAAATAATATTTTAGAATTCATAATTTTTCTCCTTCTGTTTTTTTCCGTTTATTATTATAACTCTAAAATATTATTTTTCAATACTTTTTTGTAAATTTTTTCCATATTTTGTTTTTTGTTTCCAATTTTAATTTTCTATACCTTCATAGAAAGTCCTACTTTTTGTCTTTCTTTATCAATTTTAATCACTTTTACTTTTACAATATCTCCTACAGAAACAATATCAGAAGGATTTTTTATAAATTTATCACTCATTTCAGAAATATGTACTAATCCATCATGTTTTACACCAATATCTACAAATGCTCCAAAATCGATGACATTTCTGACAGTTCCTGTTAATACCATACCTTCTTTTAAATCTTCTATTTTTAGAACATCACTTCTTAAAATTGGTTTTGGCATATCTTCACGAGGATCTCTTCCAGGCTTACTTAATTCTGCAATAATATCTGTTAAAGTCATTTCTCCAATTTCTAATTCTTTTGCTGTTTTTTCTATATCTATTGATTTTAATTTGTTTCTTAATTCTTCTAGTTTTTCCTTTTCCCTTAAATCTTCTTTTTGAAATCCTAAATTTGCTAATAATTTTTCGGTTGCCTCATAACTTTCTGGATGAACTGCTGTAATTTCTAATGGATTATCTCCATCTAAGATTCTTAAAAATCCTGCACATTGTTCAAAAGCAACTTTTCCTAGTTTAGGAACTTTTAATAATTGTTTTCTGTTTTTTAATTTTCCATTTTCATCTCTATATTTTACGATATTTTTAGCAATTGTATTATTGATTCCAGATACATAAGATAATAAAGATGGTGTTGCTGTATTAACATCCACTCCTACTTTATTTACACTATCTTCTACTACTCCTGTTAAGCTTTCTGCTAATTTCTTTTGATTTACATCATGTTGATATTGTCCTACACCTATTGCTTTTGGGTCTATTTTTACCAATTCTGCTAATGGGTCTTGTAATCTTCTTGCAATAGAAATGGCTCCTCTGATAGAAACATTAATATCTGGATATTCTTCTGTTGCAAGTTTTGATGCTGAATATACAGAAGCTCCTGCTTCGCTTACAATTACATAATGTACAGGTCTTGATGCTTCTTTTATCATATCTGCTACAAACATTTCAGATTCACGAGATGCTGTTCCATTTCCAATTGCAATCATATCTATTTTATCTTTTTCGATTAATTTTAAAAGTTCTTTTTTAGCCCCTTCTACATCATTTTGTGGTTCTGTTGGATAAACTGTTGTATAGTCCAAAACCTTTCCTGTTTCATCAATAACTGCAATTTTGCATCCAGTTCTATAAGCTGGGTCAAATCCCATTACTGTTTTTCCTTTAATAGGTGCTCCTAATAGTAATTGTTTTGAATTTTGTCCAAATACTTTAATTGCTTTTTCTTCTGCTTTTTCTGTTAGAACAGAGCGAATTTCTCTATCAATAGATGGTTCTATTAATCTTTTAAAACTATCTAGAATTGTATTTTTTAACATTTCTGTGAATTGAGTTTTTCCTTTGATGATATCTTTTTCTATGTATGTTAAGATTTTTTCTTCTGGTTTTTCTAATTTTACTTTTAAGAAATCCTCTTTTTCTCCTCTATTGATTGCTAAAATTCTATGGCTTGGTATATATTTAATTGCTTCTTGATAATCATAATACATTTCATAGTTTGACTTTTCTTCTGGATTAGAAGCTTTTGTTTGTACGAAACCTTCTCTATAACATTGTCTTTTTATTTCTTTTCTGTATTTTGCATTATCTGAAATATCTTCTGCTATAATATCTAATGCTCCTTGAATGGCGTCTTCTGCTGTTGCTACTACTTTATCTTTATTCTTTCTTTCTTCTTCAGATAGTTGTTCTATGTTAATATATTGTTTTGCGATTTCTGTAATTGGTGTTGTTTCTTTTTGTTCTAAAATTATTTTTGCTAATGGTTCTAATCCTTTTGCTTTTGCTACTGTTGCTCTTGTTTTTTTCTTTTGCTTATATGGTCTATAGATATCTTCTACTTCTGCTAATGTTTTAGCAATAGCAACTGCTTGTAAGATTTCATCTGTTAATTTTCCTTGTTCTTCAATAGAATTTAATACTTCTTGTTTTCTTTGTTCTAAGTTTCTTAAATAATTTAATCTTTCTCCTAGGGTTCTAAGTGTTTCATCACTTAGTCCTCCTGTTACTTCTTTACGATAACGTGCTATAAAAGGAATGGTATTTCCTTCATCTATTAGTTTTATGGTATTTTCTACTTGTGATGTTTTAATGTTTAATTCTTCTGCGATAATTTTTATTATTTTTTCCATTTGTTTTTCTTTTCTTCCTTTCCTAGTCTTTTATTTTAATTTTTCTAAGCATTATTCCACTCCTAAATATTCATTATAAGATACTTCTCTATCTATTATCTTTCCATCTTGTTTAATATCTATAATTCTATTGCTAACAGTTTGTGTTAATTCATGGTCATGTGATGTAAATAAAATGTTTCCTGGAAATCTTTTCATTCCTTCATTTAAAGAAGTGATACTTTCCATATCTAAATGATTGGTTGGTTCATCAAAGATTAAGAAATTTGCTCCTGATAACATCATTTTAGATAATACACATCTTACTTTTTCTCCTCCTGATAATACAGTTACCTCTTTTAAAGCTTCATCTCCTGAAAATAACATTCTTCCTAAGAAACTTCTTACATAGGTTTCATCAGGGTCTTTCGAATATTTTCTTAGCCATTGTGTTACATTTTCTTCTGTTTGGAATAAATAGTTGTTATCCTTAGGGAAATAAGATTTTGTGATGGTTGTTCCCCATATTAATTCTCCTTCATCTGGTTCTATTTCACCTGCTAATATTTGAAATAAAATGGTTTTTGCTAATTCATTGTCTGCTAAAAATGCAATTTTATTTCCTTCTTTTACATCAAAAGATATGTTATTTAATAATTTTACTCCATCTACTGTTTTACTGATATTTTTTACTTGTAAAATTTCTTTTCCTGGCTCTCTATCTGGTTTAAAATCAATATATGGATATTTTCTATTAGATGGTTTGATTTCTTCTAATTCTATTTTCTCTAATGTTTTCTTTCTAGAAGTTGCTTGTTTTGACTTAGAGGCATTGGCACTAAATCTTGCAATAAATTCTTGTAATTCTTTTATTTTTTCTTCTTTTTTCTTGTTTTGTTCTCTTGCTTGTTTTAAAGCTAATTGACTTGATTCATACCAGAAGTCATAATTTCCTGGATATACTTTTATTTTTCCAAAATCTACATCTGCAATATGAGTGCATACTTTGTTTAAAAAATATCTATCATGTGATACTACAATTACTGTATTTTCAAAGTCCATTAAGAAGTCCTGTAACCAATTGATGCTTTTTAAGTCTAAGTCATTGGTAGGCTCGTCTAATAATAAGATATCTGGATTTCCAAATAAACTTTGTGCTAATAGTATTTTTACTTTATCTTTTGCTTCTAATTCTTTCATTAATTTATAATGATTATCTGGGATAATTCCTAAATCATTTAGTAATATTGCTGCATCTGATTCTGCATTCCATCCATCTAACTCTGCAAATCTTTCTTCTAATTTTGCAGCTATCATTCCATCTTCTTCTGAAAAATCTGGTTTTGCATAAATTTCTTCCTTTTGTTTCATGATGTCATATAGTTCTTTATTTCCCATGATAACAGTATCTATTACTGTATATTCTTCAAAAGCAAAGTGGTCTTGTTTTAATACAGATATTCTTTCTCCTTTTTCGATACTGACATCTCCTTTGCTTGGTTCAATTTCTCCAGATAATACCTTTAAAAAGGTAGATTTTCCTGCCCCGTTGGCACCTATAATTCCGTAGCAATTTCCTTTTCCAAATTTTATATTAACATCTTCAAATAATACTCTTTTTCCAAAACGTACAGTTACTCCATTAGCACTTAACATTTTATTTTCTCCTCTCTTTTTTTATCTTTGGTATTATATACTATTTTTTGCCATTTTTCAAGGCAGAAAAAATTTTCCCATACGACCGTATGAGAAAACTTTAAATTGAATTTTTATTGTTTAATCATCAAACAATAATTTAATTCCCCATAATCCAGAAATACCAACTAAACCATACACTATTCTCGAAAGTATTGTCATATCTCCAAAAATAGCAGCAACTAAATCAAAATTGAATATGGCAATTAGTCCCCAGTTAATAGCACCAATAATAATTAATACTAATGCTATTTTATCTATTACTTTCATTTTTCTTCCTCCTTTTAATTTTCTATTCATTTTTAGTATTTCCTTTTTTATCAAAATTATACATTTTGTTTTTTTCTCGGCATTAATTATTACAATTCACAATAAATAAGTTAATAATTCAGAAAAACCTGCTCTATAGATATTTGAAAATCAAGACCCGGATTGTTACGCCCCAGCTATGTTTTAATTAAAAATAGCTATAGAGCAGGCTTTTTTAATATTATATAAAATATCTGCAAATTGTAACAATTAATTCTATTTTTCAACTTTTATCATTTTTTATTGCTATTTTTTGTATTTTGTGATAATTTGTATCTAACCTATATTTGGGAGGAAAATGATGAGAAGAAATGTTAGAAATAAAAAAAATAGAATTCAATCTCAAGAAAAATCGCAACAAAAAAAATTCATTTCAATTTTAATGTTTTCTATTATTTTTTTACTTTTTATCTTACTTGGGCTTTTTATTTTTATGCAAATAAGAAATTGGAATTATCAAACTAAATTATCAAAACAAACAGAAGAAATACTTTCTGCTAATACGCAAGATGCTAATTCTACTGAAGTTAGTTCTACACCTGAAATAGATGAACCTGAGCCTATTACATTTACTTTAACAGCAATTGGTGATGTAATGTGTCATAATACGCAATATTGGGATGCTTATCAAAAAGAAACAAATACTTATGATTTTTCTTATGTATTTGATGATATAAAATTTGATATTCAAAAAAGTGATATTTCTGTTGCTAGCTTAGAAACTTGTTTTGCTGGTGAAGAAAGAGGTTATAGTAATTATCCTACTTTTAATTCTCCAGATAGCTTAGTTTATAGCTTAAAAGATATTGGTATTGATGTTTTATCTACTGCAGGAAATCATTGTTTAGATATGGGGTTTGATGGTCTTTCTAGAACAATTGATGTTTTAAATAAAGCTGATATTTCTCATCTAGGTACTTACAAAACTCAAGAAGAAAGAGATAAAATTTTATTTAAATATACAAAAGGATTAAAAGTTGCTTTTATTAATTATACTTATGGTACAAACGGAATTCCTGTACCATCAGATAAACCTTATTGTGTCAATTTAATAGATAAAGATTTAATAAAAAAAGATATTGAATCTGCAAAATCTCAAAATGCAGATGTTATTGTTGCTTGCATGCATTGGGGAACAGAGTATCAAACATCTCCTAATAACGAACAAAAAGATTTAGCTGATTTTTTGTTTCAAAATGGTGTTAATATTATTTTAGGAAATCATCCTCATGTTTTACAACCTTTCGAAAAAAGAACTGTAACTTTAGAAGATGGTTCTACACAAGATGGATTTATAATTTATGCTTTGGGAAATTTTATTTGTGACCAAAATGCTGAAAATACTAGAAATTCTATTATTTTAAATCTTTCTATTACCAAACAAGTAGATGGTTCTATTACGGTAGACAATATAGATTATATTCCTATTTATATGTACAAAAATCCTTCTAAAACCATCCAAAAAATGAAAGTTTTGAATATAGAAAAAACTTTAAATTTATATGAAACTGGTCAAGATACTTCTATTGGAGAATCCACATATAATTATTTAAAAACTCAATTATCAAAAATCAACTCTATTTTGAGTAAATAAAATACTTAGGCTCTTATATTTCCTAAGTATTTTTTCTAATTTAACATATCTTTTCTTTTTAGCCACCATGTTACTAATAGTGTTAGTACTACAGAAATAAATATCATTAGTACAAAACCAATTGGACTGTTTTGAAAAGGCAAATTGACATTCATTCCCCAAAAGCTTGATATCATAGTTGGTACAGCTAATACAATAGTAATAGATGTTAAAAATTTCATTACTCCATTTAGATTGTTAGATATAATTGATGCATAAGCATCCATTGTTCCATTTAAAATATTACTATATATTTGGGCCATTTCAATTGCTTGTCTATTTTCTGTAATAGCATCTTCTAGTATATCTTCATCATCTTCATATAATTTTATAATTTTTCCTCTCATAGTTTTTTCCATTACAATTTCATTAGATTTTAAAGATGTTGTAAAATATACAAGTCCTTTTTCTAAACTTAATAATTTTAACAATTCTTTATTTTTCATGGAGTTTTTTAATATATATTCTGCTATTTCTGTTTCTTTATTTATTCTTTTTAGGTAATTTAAATAATATGATGAGTTTAAATATAATATTTGGAAAATAAATCTTGTTTTTTTGTATGTTTGGAAGTTTTTTATTTTCCTTTTTTCAAATTCTTCTATTATTTTGTTTTTTCTCAATGATACTGTAATAAAAAAATCATCTCTAACAACAATCATTCCAAGTGGCATTGTTGTATAAATATCATTGTCTTCGTTTTTTTCTATAATTGGTACATCTACTACAAATAAAACTGTATTATCGTCATCTTCTTGGTCTATTCTTGCTTTTTCTTCATAGTCTAATGCATCTCTTATAAAGTCTTCTTGTATTTGAACATTTTCACATACTTTTTTTATTTCTATTTCCGAAGGGTTTACTAAATTTATCCAGGCTCCTTTTTTAAATTCTTTTATTTCTTCTAATTTATTTGTTTCTAAATCTGTATTATATATTTTTAGCATTTTTTTCACCCCTTCTTTTTTCTTTCAATACTTTTATTTTAGCTTTTTTTGGGGTTTTTGTCAATGGTTTTGTTTTACATAACGCTATTGTAAACTCTGTATTTATATTTTCATTAATCTTTTGATTATTTTTTCTTTTGGCGTGAATACCATGTATTTTATGAAAAATTTTTGAATAGGATTAAAGAATGTATCTAATAATAAAATATCTTTTATTTTAAATTTGATTCCTTTACTTTCTAAATAGTCACATGTAAATAATTTACAGGATATGCATTTTGCAGTGCACTTATAATTTTCCTTGTTTAAATACTCACAAGAAACTAATTTAGAAAATGGTCCTAATATTTTATGTTTAAAATGATGACAACATCCTGTATTTGAAGAAGTATTTCTTTTTTCTCCACATTTGTTATCTTTAAAATCACATAAATTTTTTCCGTAAAAATAGTTGTCTAAATAATTACAAACTGTATCATATATAAAATTATATCTTTCATATCTAGTATTAAAAAATATAGCATCTATTCCAGATATAAAATCTTTTTGCTTAGTGCAATCTTTATTAAAATTAATAATATATGCAATAATATTCTTATCGTTTTGCTTTTTTTCAAAATTTTTTATATATATTTTTTTTATTAATAATATTTTTTTTAATATTCTTTTATATTCTTCTTTGCTAAATTCGTTAAAATCTATCTTTAATATTATATTTTTATTTTTTAATATTTTACTGATTTTTAGATTTTTTATATTAATACCTTCTATTGGTATTTTTTCATTTTTGTTGATAATTTTGATATTGTATTGATTGTTTAATTTTATAATATCCTTCATAGCATTATCTCCTTAACTTTATTTCTTATAGAAAGAGGTCTGGATTGTCCAGACCTCTTGTGGTTTCTTTGTTAAACTTCAAAGAAACCTCGGGCACCGATTAGTCTTTGTTGCGATAAAGCTGACCATCGTTTGATTTGTCATTGTTGATGCGATAGTCGCCATCTCCAGTGACATAACCAACCCGATTGTTGTTTCCGTCATAGACGTCTCCGCCTTTTGAATATCCTCCTGGATAATCACTACGGAAATCCTGGCTGTCTTTCCACGACATAATAGTGTCCTCCTTTCATGTATTTATAGTACTTTTGTACTATATGAATATATTATACATTTGTTTTATGTAAATGTCAACCATTTTTTTACATTTTTGCAAATTTCTGTAATTTTTTATTTGTTTTTCAAAACCAATTAATTGATATAATTGATGTTAACATACCTTCGATTATAATATCAAAATCTATACTTATTATTTACTTTGTAAAAATAAAATAGAAAGCATAATGCTCCCTATTCTTCTTTTGGTGCGTCATCAGGGGGTCGAACCCTGGACCTTCGGATTAAGAGTCCGCTGCTCTACCAACTGAGCTAATAACGCATATTGTTAAGACTTCTTAATTATACTACATTTTTTCAATTTGTCAATAAAATAATTTTAAAATACCTATAAAAGCACCCTTGTGATATTTATTTATCATAAGGATGCTTTCTATTTTTTCTAATTTTCTGTTTGTGTAGATGGTGCTTCTGTTTCAGATGGTTTCGTTGAAGTATCTGGTGTGGTCGGTGTTTCAGGAGTCTCTGTACTTGGTGTATCTGGTGTGGTTGGTTCTGTTGGCGTTGTTTCTTCTGGCTTATCATTAGTTGGTGTAGTTGTTGTTGGAACAGTTGGAGTTGTTGGTGTTGTTGCATTTGCTTTTGTTCCTTTTAAAATAATTTTTTGCATTGCATCATAAGTATCTCTTGAAAGTAATGTTGTTGAAATTACTTTTCCATTTAGCATTTTGGTAATATATGTTTCTGTTTTTAATCCATTTACTCCATTTTGTTTTACTTTTTCAGTTCCAGCTGAAAGGCTAGAATCTTCTATATATTTAGTTCCGAAAGGAATGCTTGCAATTGTCTTAGTATTAAAAGAAAAAGTATATTCATTTTCTTCTTTTATTCCATAAATTGAAATTGTGGCAATTCCATTTTTAGCACTAGCTGATAATCTAATTGGATATTGTCTAGTATTTTTGAATTTGAAATCTATTGCTCCATATACTACTGTTGCATCTCTTCCTGCTGGTAAATAAGATGTTACAAATTGATGATTTCTTCTTTCTACAATTTCTAAATTAGCCATTAAAACCGCATTATATAAGGTGGAAGAAATTTGGCAAATTCCTCCTCCAATTCCATCTACGACTTGCCCATTTTCATATACAGCTGCATTTTTATATCCTGCTGCTGCTGTTCTTTTCCCTAGAGTTTTATTATATGAAAATGTTTCTCCTGGCATAATTACTTTTCCATTTAGTTTTTGACATGCAATAACTAAATTTGTTGTTCTGTCTTTTGCACTTGCATCATATCTTGTTGTAAAATTAGATAATCTATCTGGAAATGCTTCTGAACCAATTTGACTTACTGTTACTTTTGGTTTTGTAATAATTAATTGTATTTGATATTCATCTTTTACTTCTGATGCAATTAAAGCTTTAGCTGCTTCTACATCAAAATCTACTCCTTCTACTTCTGGATAAATTGTAAAAGGGTCTTTTGTGTAATAAGCATCTTGTACTTCTTTATATACTTCTTCGTGTATTTTATCTATATTGATTTCTTCAGGTACCTTATGTACTACTGGAATTGTAATATCATTTTCTTGTATATTAATATCATTTAAATTTTCTTTTACTTTATTTAATAAACTTTCTGTATCTATTGCAATTCCTTCTTTTCCTCTTGTGATTGTAAGAATATCTTCTTCAATATAGTAACTAGATTCTATTACAATACCAGGTAAATTAACTCCTATATCTTGAATGGATTGTTTTGTTACATCTTCATTTAAAGTCATATTAACATTAACATCTTTTTTTCCAATTAAAGTAAATAGGATTTGATAATTATTAATAAATATATTATTTTCTCTTCCTATTTTATATGCTTCTTCTATTGCTTGGTCTACATCGTAGTTTACTTCCATTAAAGTAGGATTTAAACTAGATTCATATTCATTGTATTTTAGATGAATTTCTTTTTCTAGTTTTTCATTATAAATAGTTTGTAATTTAGCTTTTGCTTCTTCTTTTGATAACCCAGATACATCTATTCCTTTTATAGTAATTCCTGTCATCATTTTTTGATTATTCATATTTACTAATGCAAATATTGTAGAAAAAAATAATGCAAATATTATAATAACACATATGAATATAGCTATTTTCTTACCTCTTTTTTTAGGTTTTATTTCTTCTTCCATTTCTTTTTCTTCTTTTTTAGTTTTTTTATCAATTTTTTGACTTTGTACAAATTTTTGACTTTCTTCTTGATTATCTTTTGTTACAGGTAAGTCTTTTACATCTTCTTTTTTGTTTTCTTCTTTTTCCACTTTCTGGCTTTCTAAATTTTCATCTACTAAAGTTTCTTTCATAATTATTACCCCTCTATTTTTTACTTAATTTTATAGTACCATAAAGCTTACATTTTTACAATATTTTTGTCTATTTAATCTTATGTTTTTTTAGTTTTTTTATTACACAATTATTACAGTTTAATTACATTTTTGTATTTTGGTAAAAAATACTTGAACAATGTAGAAATTAATATTATAATGTTGCTAGCAAAAGATAAACAAGGAGAGAATATAAATGGAACTAACTAAAAATATTTTTTTTAACACAGATAAATTAATAGAAAATAGTAAAGTTAAGATATCTTATACAGGGAAATTTTTTCAAGATGCTTCTGAAAAAGTTTCTATTCATTATGGTTTTGGTCTTAATTGGGATAATATAAATGATATTGAAATGGAAAAAACAGAATTAGGATTTCAAGCAGAAATTAATTTACTAGAAGGTGATACTTTTAATTTCTGTTTTAAAAATGAAAATGAGCAATGGGATAATAATGATGGTCAAAATTATATCTTCCCATTAGAAAAAGTTCAAACAGAGTTAGTTGTATTAGATGATGAACCTAATGCTATTGGAGTAGCTAGAAAATTAAGAAGGTCTTATTTATGGAGTAAAAAAATCCGCTTAGCAGTTTATAAGCTTATTACTTATCTTCCAAAATTAATTTCTGGAAATTATAAGAAAAAAGTAAATGGGAATAATGAGATTTAGATAATTAAAAATAAAACTTCTTTTGTCATATAACATGATAAAGGAAGTTTTATTTTTTATTTTTATTATTACTTAAAATTTAATTTTATGTTATAACCCAACCACCATTAATAGAAATAACTTGACCTGTTGTATATGAATCTTCTATTAGCCACTTTACGCATTTTGCAATATCTTCTGGTAATCCAATTCTTTCCATTGGTATTTCTTCTTTTAGTTCTTTCCATTCTTCTTGAGTCATATCTTTATTCATATCTGTATCGATTGCACCTGGTGCTATAGAGTTTACTCTAATATTTGATGGTCCTAATTCTTTGGCTAATGCTTTTGTTAATCCATCCATTCCAGCTTTTGAAACAGAATAGATAACTTCTAATGAAGCACCTACTAAACCCCAAATAGAAGAAATGTTGATAATACATCCAGATTTGTTATATATCATATTTGGAATTACTTCTTGGCACATTGCAAATGCTGAATATAAATTAGTATTTATAACCCTATTCCAATCTTCATCTGTTTCATCAGAAAATAATTTGTACTCTGAAATTCCTGCATTATTAACTAAAATATCTATTTTGCCATATTTTTCGATTGCAAACTTTACTAATTTTTTTACATCTTCTCTTTTAGAAACATCTGCTTTTATTATATCTATTTCTATGTTTTCTTGTTTTAATTCTTTTTGCAGTTCTATTGCTTGTTTTTCAGAATTATAATAATTAGCAATTACTTTTATTTTTTCTCTTGCTAATGTTTTTGCAATTTCTCTTCCGATTCCTCTAGATGCTCCTGTTATTATTGCTATTTTTTCCATTTTACTCACTTTCCTTTTTATAGTTGTTTTGTGGATATACACTGATATTATTATTTTATCACAATAATGAAAAAAAAGCCAATTAAAAAAACTTATCTTTTTGTTACAATTCACAGCTGTTTTATATAATATTAGAAAAGCCTGTTCTATAGATATTTTTAATCAAAACATAGCTAGGCGTAACAATCTGGGTCTTGATTTTCAAATATCTATAGAACAGACTTTTCTGAATTATTAACTTATTTACTGTGAATCGTAACATCTCTTTACCAGAAATATTTAAATTTGTAGAAATTACATTTTAAAATTTTTGATAATATGATATAATTTTGAAAATTAAAAATTTTGTTTTCAATAAATGCGAGGTGTTTTATGAGTAAAAAGTTGTATATCTTAATTGTTATTTTTATTATAGTATTATGTATAATTTTATTTCTATTTCTTGAAGATACTGGCAATGACGATTTTGCACCATATATAAATAAAGAATTTTATGAAGTTTATGAAATACAGTCAGACATATATAATCTAACAGAAATCAAAAATGAACTTACTGAAATAGCCCAAAAATATGAAGAAGGATTAAAACTAACTTTTGCTCAATACGATATAGAAGAAAATAATAAAAAAGCACAGTTTCAATTTTATAAAAATGACTATAACGGACAAAATATGGCTTGTTTACTTATTATGAATGTGGATATTGATGCTAAGAAAACAACAAAAATAAAATATGAAAAAGGAAACGGAAAAAGAGTGAGTGGATATTCTGATGAAATTAACTCATTAGAAAAAATATCAGATTATATAAACCCAAACGAAAGTATTAGAATTACAGTCACTAGCCAAGATATAACTCTATATAAAGATGAGCAAAAAATTGATAAAAATCTTTTTATCAAAAATATTACTAATGATATAGAAACAGATTCTTATGTATATAATGGAATAATATCTGAAATAAATAATGACAGTATCATATTTGAAAATCAATCAAATAATAAAAAATATTCAATAGATAAAAATAATAATTTTAATTTTATAAATGGAAGAACAAATGAACCTATTAATAGTAATGATTTAAAAGTTGGATATTATATAGATGCTTATCCTTATGAAAAATCAAAAGTAATTAGTGTATTAAGTAATATTAAAGGTCAAGAATTAAGAAAAGAGTTAATGCAAAATTTTGCATTGGAAAATCCTATTTATTTAACAGTTTCACCAATAGGAACTAATATGGAAATTGTGAATAAAAATAAAGCTATATTGACCGTAACTTTTGGAGATTTATTACCTGACTATAATACTGATGGTGGAGAATTTGAAATGAAAGTAGAAATTAATTCAAATACTAAGATAGAATGTAAAGGTCTTGTTGTAGATTATGTAGAACAATTAAAAAATGTATCATTAGATATTATTAAAATTAAATTAGATAAAAATACTATTAATAACGAAGTACCAATAGTTACTTATTTTAATTCTAGCAATGGCAATTAAAAACTATTAAAAAAATAATCAATATTGAATGAAGCGAAAAATGGTGACTTTCCTTATAAAATAATTCTAATTGGAACAATAATATGTCAATATAGATAAAATAAAAAAAGTAATATTTAATATTTAGAGAGATAATCAATTTGAAGAAATTACATTTAATAATTTTTAAAAGTATGGTATAATATTGGTAAATAGTAATTTCTTTCTGAGATTATAGAAATTAAATATAAAAATATAAACAATAATAGAAAGAAAATATAACGAAAATTCTTGACAATATGTTATATTTCATGCTATTATGAATATAATAATTAAGAACATCAT